>DATBPR010000495.1:0-3251 GCA_036561285.1 Candidatus Limnocylindrales bacterium
TCGCCTCGCCGGTCAGCTTGGCGGGGCCCTCGCGCCGCAGCGGCGGGGCCACCCGGGCCCGGCCCGGGGCGATGGTCCCGGGCTCGACGAGCAACGGATCCGGCGCGCTGCGCCGCGGGGCGACCGGGGTCTGGGTCCGGCCGGGCGCGGTCCGGATCGTCATGCGCGGATGGTCCCTCCTTGCGGTGGAGCGTACCACCGGGCGCCGAGGCCGAGACCGGCTCCGGCGGGCACCGGATCGCGCCCCGGATCGGCCGCTCGGCGCGACCCATCCGGACCGCCGCCGACCGCCGCCGACGGGCGCGAAGCGCCCCCCGCGGCCGGCCACCGCCCCGCACTCCATCCATCCGCCGCCGACCCGATCCGCTCGTTGCCGCATCGCACCGCCATTCGGGTGGGTGGCCCCCAGGACCATCGTCAGGGGTCATCGGTCGCCCCTATCGTGTCGATCGGATCATCCGTCCTCGCGCCGTCATCCGGTCCTCGGGAGCCCTCATCCGCCATGGACACCCGGACGCTCGTCATCCTCCTGCTGGCGATCAACGTCGTCATCGCCACCGTCGCGGTCCTGATCCCGTGGATCCGCGCCCGGCGCGAGCGGTCGGCCGTGCCCGCGGCGGCCGCCACCCGACCTGGCGCCGCCGGCAACGGATCCGCGGACGGCAACGGCTCCGCTGCCCATCCGCCACCCGCCCTCGCAGGCGCCACCGGGCCCGGCTCCGGCCCCGCCGGACCTGCGTCGGCCCCGGGGCTTCCCGAACGCGCACCGGGGCCGGGCGGGGCCGACAGGACCGAGCCCGCGGCGCCACAGGGGCCGCCCCTGGACGCGGTCACCGGCCTCGACCTGCCCGGCGCTTGGGCGCGCTGGCTGACCGAGGAGGACGCCCGGGTCCAGCGCTTCCATCGTCCGGCGACGATCGTCCTCGTCGAGCTGGCGGGTCTCGAGCGGCTCGCGGACCGGCTCGGTGACGAGGCGGCCGGCCGCCTGATCCCGCCGATCGCGACCACCCTCCGCCACGACGCACGGGCGACCGACCATCTCGCCCGGCTCGGCGAAACCCGGTTCGCGGCGCTCCTCCCGGAGACGACCGAGGTCCAGGCGATCCACTACGTCGAGCGGGTCCGGAGCGCCTGCGACGTCTGGCTCGAGGCCGGCGCGGTCGCCCTTCGTCTGTCGATCGGCTGGGCCGAGGTCAGTCCGACCCGCCACGCCGACCTCGCCCTCCTCGACGCCGAGCGACGCCTCTTCGCCGAGCGGGAGAAGGCCCGCGGCCAGCTCGCCCGCGCGGACGACGAGCCACCGGCCGAGATCCCGGTCCTGCAGCCCAGCGCGGCCCCTCGAACCGCCCAGGCCTGATCCGGGCGCCCCGCGGCGACCCGGATCGGCACGCGATGGACGAGCGCCCGCCTCTGCCCCGTCGACGGCTCCGATGGGACCACCGTCGGCGCCGACCAGTACCGAAGGACGGCGTGCCCTCGCACCACGGAAAGCGGACCATCGTCGGACGCGGCCCCGTGGTCGCCCGCCGGCGGCGGATCGATCCCGCTTCGGACCATCCACGTCGCCGCGCTTCGAGGCACACGATGCACCTGCACTTCGGTCGACCGGCCGGACCGGACCCCGAGACGGCCCCGCAGCCCGAACCCGAGCCCGTGATGGGGCTCGTGCCGCAGGTCGACGTCGCCCTCGCGCTCGCGAGCTCCCCCGAGGGCGAGCCCGACGACGCGGACCGGCCGATCGACGTGGGCGCTGCCCCGGACGAGACGCCGAACGACATCGCTCCGTCGACCGGGGCCCCCGCCGCGTCCGGCACCGATGACGCCGCCGGCGGCGCGCCGACCAATGAGGCCGCCGATGGGACGCCAGCCGACGAGGCGAGTGACGACACGCCGGCCGACGAGCCGGCGGCCGACGCCTGGCCCGTGGTGGATCCGCTGGCCGCGGACCCGCCGGCGCCCGTCCGCCGCTCCGGCCGGAACGGCGACCCGGCACCGGTCGGGCTGACCGCCCCGACACCGCCCAGCGGCTGGACCGACCCGATGACCAGTGCCGACGGCCCGCACTACTGGGATCGCCTGATCTCGAGCGAACGGGACCGGATCCGACGCTACCAGCGCCCCGCGACCGTCGTGTTCATCGAGCTGGCGAACCTCGACCGGCTGGGCGCCCTGTGGGGCGACGACGTCGCGGCCCAGGCCCTGATCCGCGTCGGGCGGACGCTGATGCAGCAGATCCGTTCGAGCGATCACGCCGCCCGGATCGACATGGGCCGGTTCGCGGTGTTCCTGCCGGAGACGAACGAGATCGCCGCGATCAACTTCGTGGAGCGGGTCCGCGCCTCGATCGACGCGTCGCTCGGGTTCATGGACGAGACGCTTCAGGTCGGGATCGGCTGGGCGAGCCCGGCCGACGGCGACATCGACGTCGCCCTCACGATCGCCGAGCGCCGCCTCGACACCGACCTCGGTCGCGACTGACCCGTCGGATCCCGGCGGCGTGCGACGCCGCCACCGTCGTCCCGCGAACGTTCCCCTTCGGGGCCCGGCCGGCCGGCGAGCCGCCGGCCTCCTGGCTACTTGCCCGACGAGGTCGTGAAGCCGCGGATCACGTACCGGGGAACCCAGCCCTCGACGCCCTCGGGCGTCCGGACCTGGAAGAACGACTCGTCCTCGCCGATCAGCTCGACCTCGTCCTTCAGGTCGACCCGGCCGACCTCGGCCGTCCGGACGTCGTCCGGGCCGGCCGAGACGCGGACCTGGCGATAGCCGATCTTGCCGCGTTGGACCCCCTTGGCGGCCTTCGAGGTGAACTTCAGCGGGGGCCGTTTCGCGCCGGCGATCATCGCCGCCCGGGCCGCGGCAGCCGCCGCGAGCGGGGCGTCGTCGTTGACGGAGGTGGCGTCGGCGACGGGAGCTTCGTCGGGTGGACCCGCGACGGTCGCCTGGACAGCCGGTTCGACCGATGGAACCTCGGCTGGGGCGGTTTCATTGCCCGACGCGTCCGGCTCGACCGCCGGCGCGTCCGCGGGGGCGCCCGATGCGGCGTCGACGGCGACCGAGCCTGCGGCCACCGCATCCTCGGGGGCTTCCGGAGCGAAAGCCGGCTCGACGACCGGGGCGTCAGGCTCGGGTGCAGGCGCCTCCAGGACGGCGACCGCCGCGGCCGCGGCGACCGGCGGACGCGGACGTTCGCGATCGCGTCGACGGCGGGCGCCGGCGACGAGGAAGGGGCTCCCCGCGAGCTCGAAGAC
>DATBPR010000496.1:0-4133 GCA_036561285.1 Candidatus Limnocylindrales bacterium
GCGCTCGCGGCTCAGCCGGGCGCTCGCCGCCGGCGGGTTCGATCCGTCGGTCGTGACCGACGCGCTGGCGGTAGCGGCGTCGTGACCGCGTCGGTGACCACCGGGCCGGTCCTCCGGACCGAGGGCCTCGTGCACGTCTACGCCGGCGAGACGCGGGCGCTCGACGGGGTCGACCTGTCGATCGCGCGTGGCGAGCGGGTCGCGATCGTGGGCCAGAACGGGTCGGGCAAGTCGACGCTCGTCCGCCACTTCAACGGCCTCCTCCGGCCGACGGAGGGACGGGTCTTCGTCGACGGCGCGGATGCGGCCGATCGGCGGGTCGCTCACCTCGCGGCGATCGTCGGCCTCGCGTTCCAGGACCCGGACCGGCAGATCTTCGCGGGAAAGGTCCGGACCGAGGTCTCGTTCGGTCCACGGAATCTCGGAAGAAGCGGCGCGGACGTGGAGACGGCCGTGCGGGCGGCGCTGGTCGCGACCGGTCTCGACAAGGATGCCGACGCGAACCCGTACGACCTCGGCTACTCGCGCCGGAAGCTGCTCGCCCTGGCGTCGATCCTCGCGATGGACACGCCCGTGGTGATCCTCGACGAGCCGACGACCGGCCAGGACGCCCGCGGGATCGAGCGCGTCCACCGGATCGTCGCCGACCTCGCCGCGGCCGGCCGGACGGTCGTCGCGATCAGCCACGACATGCGGTTCGTCGCCGACGGGTTCGAGCGCGTCGTCGTCATGCGCGACGGGCGGATCGTCCTCGACGGCTCGCCCGCCGACGTCTTCGCCGAGCCGGCCTGGCCGACGCTCGAGTCGACGTTCCTCGAGCCGCCGCTCGCGGCCCGGATCGGCGCCCGGCTCGGTCTCGGCCCGACGCCGACGGACGAGACCCTGCTGGCCGCGCTCCGCGAACGCGGAACTGGTCGCTCAGCGGCTCCCGCGGGCGGCTGACCCGGCCTTCAGCCCCGCCGATGGAGTGCGACGACGAACAGGAGGAAGGTCGTCTCGAGGACGTCGACGCCGGCGATCACCAGGGCGACGATGAGCGGCAGCGGATGGCCGATCAGCCAGCCCGACGCTGCGGCGAATGCGGCGACGGCCAGGAAGACCTGGCGCACGCCGCGGATCATCTCGGTGATCCCGCGCGGCCGGTCCAGGCCATCGCCGGCCGGCCGGCGCACGACTCCCGGATCGACCGGCTCGTCCGCGGCGAGGCGGCTCAGGGCCGACAGCAGCAGCACGACGCCGAGCGCCGCGGAACCGCCCACGAGCGCCGCACGGATCACCGGCGGAGGCGTCACGACGGTCGCGAGGGCCGTCGCGTCCCAGCCCAGCGCCGTCCCGGCCGCGATCGCGAGCGCGCCGCCGATCAGCCAGAAGACCCGCGACGGGTCGTCGTCCGGGTCGCCGGGCTGGCGTCGATCCGGCCGTCGGGGCGGCGGGGTCTCGTCCGCTTCGTCAAGGCCTTCCGGCCGCCGGTGACCGGGCTCGTACTCCGCGCTCATCCGTCGGGCACCCTGGCCACCACCCAGAGGAACCGCGCGTCGTGGCGGTCCTCGGGCTCGACGACCACCTCCGCGCGCTCCACGACGAACCCTGCCTCGACCAGGAGCCGTCGGTTCACCCGGGCCGAGAAGTGGCTGAAGTACATCGGCACGCCGAGCCAGTCCTCCTCCACGCCGCCCGGGTCGTCCTCGACGCCGAGCGACGCGATGAACACCCCGCCAGGGCGCAGCCACGCGCGCACGTGGGCGAAGAGCTCCGCCTGCCGGTCGCGTGGGACGTGGGTCAGCGAGTAGAACGCGACGACGGCGTCGAGGCTCGCAGAGGCCGCCTGCCACGTCGTCATGTCGGCGACCTCGAACGTCGCGTCCGGGACGTTCCGGCGGGCGCGGTCGATCTGCCCGATGGAGAGGTCGATCCCGGTGAGCCGGCGACCGGCGGCGAGGCGGGCGGTCATCGGGATTCCGGCGCCGCAGCCGAGCTCGAGGACGACGGCGCCGGCCGGGATCAGCTCGTCCGCGAGACCCAGCGCGGACCGGCGCGCCGGCGATGGACGCAGCGCGCTCCACTCGAGATAGCGATCGGCGATCCGGTCGTATCCGGCCGCGACGATCGAGACCGGGTCGTCGGTGCGGACCATCACGCCGCGACGATCAGCTCGACCGGATGAATCGTGCCCTCCACGATCCGGAACGCGCCCAGCGCGGGCTCGTCCTCGGCGAGGGACACGAGCAGGTAGATCGCGTCCGGGTAGAAGGCGAGGCCGACGTCGGTGGGGCTCGGACGAGCCGGCGAGCGGACGTGGCTGTGGACGATCGCCCAGAAGACCTCGTCGGCGTCGTCGGTTGCGATCGTCAGCCGGAGCAGGTCGTCCGGATCGATCTCGTAGCGGTACGGCGAGTCCGCCTTGTTCCGGGTGGCTTCGAAGCGCAGCGCCACGCCGCCGTCGGCCGCCGGGCGATCGCCGACGATCAGGCCGCAGGCCTCGTTCGGATCCTCGGCGCGGGCATGGCCGACGATCGCCTCGACGAGCTCGGGCGTGAGGCGGACGGAGGCCGGGCCGGGATGGGCCGCGGGCGCAGGGTCGGGCTGATCGTCGGGCATCGGATGGATCGTACCGGGAGTGCGGGATCGCTCGGTCGGGGAAGCCGCTCAGTCGAGCGGGTCTGCCGCGCCGCTCACCACCAGCTGACGCCGCCCTCGAGATCGTCGTGCATCTCGTCGAGGTCGCGCGTGAACGTGCCCGCGCTGAGGTATTTCCAGCCGCCATCCGGGAGCAGCGCGACGATCGTCCCGTGATCCATCCGCTGGGCTTCGCGGGCGGCCGCGACGAGCACCGCGCCGCACGACGGCCCGCCGAAGATCCCCTCGCGGTCGACGAGGTCGCGGAGGGCCGCGATCGCGTCGGCGTTGCTGACGAGGTACTTCGCGTCGAGCATCGACGGATCGAGGATCTCGGGCACGAACCCTTCGTCGAGCGATCGGAGGCCCTGGACGGCCTCGCCCGGCAGCGGCTCCGCGGCCACGATCCGGACGCCGGGCTTCGCCCGATGGAGATACCGCCCGACGCCCATCAGCGTCCCGCTGGTCCCGAGGCCGGCGACGAAGACGTCGATCTCCGGGCAGTCGGCGAGAATCTCCGGGCCGGTCGTCTCCTCGTGGGCCCGCGGGTTCGCCTCGTTCCCGTACTGATAGGGCATCACGAACCGCGCATCGCGCTCGACGAGGTGCTTCGCGAGGGCGATGGCGCCGTTCGACCCCAGGCGACCGGGGGAGTCGATGACCTCCGCCCCGAACAGCGCCGCCATCTGGCGCCGCTCGTTCGTGACGTTGTCGGGCATCACGAGGGCCACGCGGTAGCCCTTCCGCCGCCCGATCATCGCGAGGGCGATCCCCGTGTTGCCGGACGTCGGCTCGAGGATGATCGAGTCGTCGCGAAGCAGGCCGCGGGCCTCGAGGTCCTCGACGAGCGCCTTCGCGACACGGTCCTTGACCGACCCGGTCGGGTTGGCCATCTCGAGCTTGGCGAAGATCCGGACGGCCGGATTGGGCGACATCCGCGGGATCTCCACGAGCGGCGTGTGGCCGATCGCGTCGAGGATGTCGTGGTAGCGGCCGCCATGGGGCGACCCGATCGCGTGGGCGCGGGCATGCGTCAACGCGGGCTCGTCGGCAGGACCGGGCCTGCCGTCCCGGCCCGGCCGGGGCGTGGGTACCGCGACCGGCTTCGGCAGCGCCACGGTCAACCGCCGGCCATTGCCGGGAGGATCCGGACCTCGTCGCGCTCGGTGACGGGCGTCGCGAGACCGTCGAGGTAGCGGACGTCCTGGCCGTTGACGTAGACGTTGACGAACCGGTTGAGCTCGCCGCCATCGGACAGCAGCTGGCCGCTGAGCCCCGGGTACTGCCCGGCGAGGGCGGTCACCAGCTCGCCGACGGTCGACCCGTCGAGCTGGAGCTGCTTGTTGCCCCCGGCCTGGGCGCGGAGGACCTGCGGGATCCAGACCGTGCTCACGCCTGCCCTCCGAGGACGAAGGTCTCGTCAGCGGCCGAGCTGGCATCGGCGCCCAGTCCCACGAACGCACCGAACACCGGGACGGCCAGCGGCCGGCCCTCCGCGCGGGCGGCGACCGCCTCGG
>DATBPR010000497.1:0-2648 GCA_036561285.1 Candidatus Limnocylindrales bacterium
CTCGCCCGAGGACGCGGCCGCCTACGGCCTGGCGGAGGGCGAGCGGGTGCGGGTCGTCTCCCGGCGCGGCCGGGTCGAGGCGCCGATCCGGATCGACGAGGGCCTCCGACCGGGCCTGACGTTCATGACCCTCCATTTCCAGGACGACGTCGCGACCAATCTCCTGACGGTCGACGCGACGGACCCGAAATCCGGCACGGCGGAGTTCAGGGCGACGGCGATCCGGATCGAGAAGCTCGCGGCCCCGGTCGAGGCCGGCGGCTGAGGTGGCGGACCTCGCCCATCGTGCGACGCGGCTCGTCGAGCAGGAGCCGGCCGTCGTCCACGACCGCGTCCTCGAGCTCGCGAACCGGCTCCGCGCCGAGGCGCCGACGATCGAGGCGGGCAGTCAGCCGGCGATGCTCCTCGGGACGAGTGGCTCGCTCGGCATCGAGGTCCGCGACGTCGGGCCCGGCCGGATCGAGCTGACGACCACGCAGGGCCGGATCCGCGGCCATCTCGCCGCCGACATCGTGCCCGCCGAGGGCGGCCGGACGAACCTCGCGATCGCGGTCTCGGCCGAGCCGAAGGGGATGGCAGCGGGCCTGATGCTGGGGGCCGCGCTCAGCGCGCGGCCGAACATCCGCAGCGAGCTGGTGTCCGGGCTGGAGGACGGGATGACGGACCTCGCCACCGAGCTCGCCAAGCCCGACGGCGAGTGGGATGCCGCGAGCTGGAAGCCGCGGATCCTTGCCGACGCCCGCGGCTGACGCAGCGCCCTGCGATCGGCCCTTGCCGGGTCCCCGAGCCTGACGCGGATGCCCGCGTTTCCGTGCCCGGGCTGCGGCCTGATCGTCGAGGGTGGGGCCAGTGGCTGCCAGGCCCTCTTCGACGAGGAGGCGGCGCGGGCGTACGACGACCCGCGGTTCGCGGCTCGTCGGCGGGTCATCGTCGACGTCTACAGCCTCCAGCATCCTGACCGCTACTGCGTCTCCGCGATCTCGCTCGCGGCGCACCTGACCGGGGTCTGCGTGGCCGTGGAGCACCCGGATCGCGAGGTGGCGCTGAACGCGGCGATCCAGCGCTGGCTGAGCCGGCGGCCACGGCTCGAGCGGCCGACGCTCCCCGTCGACCGGGGCGATCTCACGATCGCCGACATCCGAGCGGCGACCGAGTCCGCCGAGCACGCTCGCATGGCCGCGGCCTGGACCGGCGCGACGTGGGCCGCCTATCGCGACCTCCAGGAGGTCGCCCGGACCTGGATCGCCGAGGTCGATCGAGAACGCACGGCGTGAACAGCTCCCCGTAGCGGGAGGATCGCTGGGACGAGCCTGAGCGCCGACCCGGCTGACAGACGTACGATGGCCGCCCAACCCACCAGGAGGCTGCCATGCGTGGGATCGGTCGTCTGCTCGCCGTCCTCACCGCGGGGATGGTCGCCAGCATGGTCGTCGCCGCCGTCGCGGCGGTGTCCGCGAAGCGCCGTCTCGTGCCGATCGACGATCCGGAGGCGGACGAGGTCCAGCTCGTCGCGATCTTCGATCAGCTCGCCTTCCGCAGCGACGCCCGGAGCTTCCGGGGCGGCACCCTCGACTGCTGGTTCGGCGGTGGCGCGGTGGACCTCCGCGACGCCACGCTGGACGCGGCAGGCGCGACCCTCCGCGTTCGGACGATCTTCGGCGGCGGCCAGATCGTGGTGCCGGAGTCCTGGCGGGTCGTGAACGACATCGTCGTGGTCGCGGGCGGGGTCGCGGACACTCGCCCGCCCGCGGATCGTTCCGATGACGCGCCGGAGCTGCGACTCGACGGCGTCGCGGCGTTCGGCGGCTTCGTGATCACCTCGGAGCTGCCGGCGGCCGCGGAGCAGGCCATGTTCCACTCCCCAGCCTGAGGCCGGTCCCATGCCACATGCCGAGCGGACGATCACGATCAACCGGACGCCGGATGACGTCTTCGCGTTCTTTGCCGACCCGGCGAAGGACCGGAGCTGGCGGCCCCACGTCAAGGAGATCGCCGCGGAGGGCCCGGCGGGTCCCGGGGCGAAGATCCACCAGGTGGTGGACGGCCCGGGCGGTCGCGGGATCGCCGCCGACATCGAGGTCACCGGCTACGAGCCGGGTCGCCGCTACGCGTTCCAGGTCGTCGCCGGCCCGGCACGGCCCACGGGCGAGTTCCGTTTCGCCCCGAGCGGGACCGGGACCGAGGTGAGCTTCTCGCTGAGCGCGGAGCTGGGCGGGCTGAAGAAGGTGTTCATGTCCGGGCCGGTCCAGTCGTCGATGGACGGGGAGATGCGGGCGCTCGATACGGCGAAGGCGCTGCTCGAGGGCGGTTGACCCGGGCCAGGAGCCGCTGACTCGCGGCATGGGCCCGGCCGACTGCCGAGCCCGATCCGCGCGGCTACACTCGGGGCGATGGACCTCCACGTCATCGGGCCGCTCGCGTCACCGGCCGAGCGGGCGGCGGTGGACAGCGTCCTCGGACCCGCGGACAGCGGCTGGCACGGCGGCACCCGCAACCCTCGGACCGATGGCCACTTCGCGCAGGGCGGGCACGACGCCCGCGCCCGGCGCGATCTCCTGATCCCGGTCCTCCACGCGATCCAGTCGCGCATCGGCTGGATCAGCCAGCCCGCGTTGAGCTACGTCTCCCGTCGCCTGACGATCCCGCCG
>DATBPR010000498.1:0-2089 GCA_036561285.1 Candidatus Limnocylindrales bacterium
TGCTGCTGGTCGGACCTCCCGGCACCGGCAAGACCCTGATGGCCCGCGCCGTCGCGGGTGAGGCGGGGGTCCCGTTCTTCAGCATCTCCGGTTCCGAGTTCGTCGAGATGTTCGTTGGCGTCGGCGCCAGCCGCGTCCGCGACCTGTTCGACCAGGCCAAGCGGAACTCCCCCTGCATCGTCTTCGTCGACGAGATCGACGCAGTCGGCCGCCAGCGCGGCGCCGGCCTCGGCGGCTCGCACGACGAGCGGGAGCAGACCCTGAACCAGATCCTCGTCGAGATGGACGGGTTCGACACGAACACGAACGTGATCGTCGTCGCGGCCACCAACCGGCCGGACGTCCTCGACCCGGCTCTCCTGCGCCCCGGCCGCTTCGACCGCCAGGTCATCCTCGACCGGCCGGACATGAAGGGCCGGACGGCGATCCTCAAGGTCCACACGAAGGGCAAGCCGCTCGACAAGGCCGTCGACGTCGAAAACGTCGCGCGCCAGTCGCCGGGCTTCTCCGGCGCCGACCTCGCGAACCTCGTCAACGAGGCCGCGATCCTCTCGGCTCGCCGCAACAAGAAGGTCATCGGGATGTCCGAGTTCACCGAGGCCCTGGAGCGGATCGTCGCCGGTCCGGAGCGGAAGTCGCGGATCATCTCGGACGCCGAGAAGGCGATCATCGCCTTCCACGAGGGCGGTCACGCCGTCGTCCAGCGGATCCTCCCGAAGTGCGACCCGGTCGCCAAGGTCACGATCATCAGCCGCGGCATGGCCCTCGGCTACACGATGGCCCTGCCGACCGAGGACCGCTATCTCCAGTCCAAGACCGAGTTCGAGGACAAGATCGCGGGGCTGCTCGGCGGCAACGCGGCGGAGCGCCTCGTCTTCGGCGACACGACGACCGGAGCGAGCAACGACATCGAGAAGGCCACGGACCTCGCACGCCGGATGGTCACCGAGTTCGGGATGAGCGATCGCCTCGGGCCGTTGAGCTTCGGCAAGCGCGACGAGCTCGTCTTCCTCGGCCGCGAGATTGGCGAGCAGCGGAACTACTCCGACGAGGTCGCCAAGCAGATCGACGAGGAGGTCCGGGCGATCATCGACAAGGGGTACGAGCGTGCGATGGAGGTCCTGGTCACCCACCGCGACAAGCTGAACGCCCTGGCGGAGAAGCTGGTCGCCGAGGAGACCGTCGACTCCGAGGGCTTCGAGGCGCTTTTCACGGACCTGCCGCCGAAGAACCCGACGCGCGAGACGCCCCCGGCGGTCGTCGGGCCGAACCAGCCGACACCGGGCGCCCAGCCCGCGCCGAGCCCGTCTCCGGCCTGATCGCCGGACCCTGACGCCAACCCGACCCCGGGCCCACGGCCCGGGGTCGTTGATTCCGGCCTGAGGCCATGCGCCCCACCGTCCCCGGCCGGGTCGGCGCCTCCCGGATACCATCGCCGCCATGACATCCACTGACACCGCTGCCATCGATCCCGCCGTCGACGCCTGGCTCCACGGCCACGCCGACGATCGCCTCGAGTCGTACCGGGCGTTCGTGCGGATCCCGAGCATCTCCGCGCTGCCGGAGCACGCCGACGACTGCCGCGATGCGGCCGAATGGATCGCGGCGGACATGCGGCGGGTCGGGCTCGAGCACGTCGAGGTCGTGGAAACGGGCGGGCATCCGATCGTGTACGGCGAATGGCTCCACGCGCCGGGCGAGCCGACGGCGCTGGTGTACGGCCACTACGACGTCCAGCCCGTCGACCCGATCGAGCTCTGGGAGTCACCGCCGTTCGACCCGGTCGTCCGCGACGGGTCGATGTTCGGCCGCGGCACGTCCGACGACAAGGGCCAGATCCACATGCATCTCCGTGCCGCGGAGGCGCTCCTCGCCACGACCGGCGGGCTGCCCGTCAACGTGCGATACCTCTTCGAGGGCGAGGAGGAATCGAGCAGCGTCCACCTCGACCGGTGGCTGGAGGCGAACCGCGAGCGGGTCGCGGCGGACGTCGCGATCATCAGCGACACCGGGTTCTTCGAGGGCAACATCCCGTCGATCACCGTCGGGCTGCGGGGGATGATGTACGCCCAGATCGACGTCGTCGGGA
>DATBPR010000499.1:0-3066 GCA_036561285.1 Candidatus Limnocylindrales bacterium
CCGAGCCGGTCGACGGGGACGGGCCGGATCCGGAGCCGGACCCGGAGCCCTCGGTTCCCGTCTTTGCCGGCGCCGAGCCGTCCCCGCCCGAGGACCCGCCATCGGACCCGGTCGACGACGAGGACCTCCGGGCGCTCGAGCCGCGGTCCTTCTTCGCCCAGCCCGAACCCTTGAAGTGGATCGTCGGAGTGGTGAACGCCTTGCGGACATCGTGGCTGCCGCAGACCGGGCAGGCCGCGGGACCGGCGTCGTTGACGCCGTGAAGCACCTCGAACCGGTGCCCGTTGGCGCAGACGTAGTCGTAGGTCGGCATGGATCGCGCGGGGCGGCGATCAGCCGCGGAGCAGGCGCATGCCGCACTTCGGGCAGTAGAAGGCGCGCTCGTGGGCCGAGGCGAAGCCGCAGTGGGCACAGACCAGGCCGCCGCGACCCGCAGCCGGAACGGGCCGGTCGATCGGGGTCAGGCCGAGGGCGTACTGGTTGGCGAGGATGTTGGTGAGGATCCCGGACAGGAGCTTCGCCGCGATCCGGTCGGTGTCGCCGCGGACGCCCTTGCCGCCCCAGCCCACGACGGCCCGGGCGATCATGTCGCCGGTCGCCTCGTCCCAGTGCGAGACGACGCCCCCCACGATGGCGCTGTACTCGGGGTAGCCGCTCGTGTCGACCTCGCCGTCGAGGAGCGTGCAGACGAAGGTGTCGAACGCGAGATCGATTGCGTCGATCGATTCGAGGACCACCAGCGCGTGCCGCGTCACCGGGGAGTGGATGTGGTGGGCGTTGAGCCACTGCATCGCCTCGGACGGGCGGGCCATCACGGGCGTCGCCTGGCTGAACTCGATCGGCAGCGGGTCGACCACCTCGATCTCGCTCTTCGCCAGACCATGCAGCATCGACGGCAGCTCGGCGATCGCCTTCGGGCCTGCCGTCATCCGCACGCCCTCGCTGCTCTTGCCGGCGTAGTAGAGCTTGAGCTGGTACTCCTGCGCGACGACCTCCTCGGGCAGGGTGATCGTCCCGTGGGCGCCGGCGGCCGAAGGCGGCGCGGCATCGCCCGGCCCGGGCGTCCCTTCGGTGTTCTTTCGCTTCAGGAAATCGAGCGGCACGGCTCACCCCGTTGATCGGGAAACGCTGGCGCGAATGGTAGCAGCGGCGCATGGCGACTCGTCACCCGGACGTTCGGCGACCGCTCCGCGGCGCGGGCACCGGCGCCACGGGCCGGCGGCTCCGCCGGCTCAGTCGTCGCCGGCCGCCTCGAGGATCATGGCCTCGTCGCCCCGGAGCGCGAGACGCCCGGAGGCATCCGGCGGGCTCGGCTCGCGGTGGCTGCCCACCCGCGCGGTCCAGCGCGCCGATCCCGTCATCCGGCCGAGGTCCACGGTCCGCGGCTCGCCGACGAAGCTGACCACGGTCAGCAGCCGCTGGTGACCCGCCTCGCGGGTCCAGGCCAGCACGTCCGGCGTGCCGGTCTCGAGCAGCTCCATCCGGCCCGTGCGGAGGGCGGGCGCCGTCCGGCGGAAGGCAAGCAGCCGCCGGTAGGCCGCCAGGGTCGAGTCGGGATCCGGCCGCTCCGCCGCGACGTTTCGTGTGGCGGAATCCGGGGCCAGTCGGATCCACGGCCGGCCCGTCGTGAACCCCGCGTTCGGGCCGCCCGTCCACTGCATCGGCGTCCGGCAGCGCGAGCGGTCGTACCACGGGAAGTCCGGCCCGGCGCGGAGGGCGGGCGGATCGACGATCTCCTCGCGCGGGATGTCCACGTCGACCATCCCGATCTCCTCGCCGTAGTACAGGTACGGCGTCCCCCGGAGGCTCAGGAGGACCACCGCGATCGCCCGCGCGATCGCGTCCCGGTCCGGCTCGCGGTCGCGCCCGACGGATGCCGGCAGGCGGGTCGCCTGGCGTTCCCGGTCGTGGTTCGAGAGGGCGACGGTCGGCCAGGCCTTCGGCCCGAACAGCCGTTCCCGCAGGTCGATCGCCGCCGCGAAGGCGTCCGCGGTCCAGGGCGACTCCATCAGCGACCAGTCGAAGACGAGGTGGCGGTCCCGGGCGTACTTCGCCGCGAGGGACGGGTCCCGGGAGAAGAGCTCACCGACCGTCGTCCGGCCCGGGCCCTCGTCGACGATCGCCCGGAAGCGCTCGATGAGCTCCGGGAAGTCGGCCTGGTCGAGGTCGTGGAGATGGTCGAGCCGGGCCCACGGCGAATCGCCCGGGACGACCGGGTTGTCGCGGAGCTCCGGGTCCTTCAGGAAGGCGTTGAAGACGTCGAGCCGGAAGCCGTCCACCCCGCGGGCGAGCCAGCCACGAACCATGTCCCACTGGGCGGCCTCGACGGCCGGGTTGCGCCAGTTCAGCTCGGGCTGGCCGACGAGAAAGGTGTGGTAGTAGAACTGGCCGCGCTCCGGCACCCACTCCCAGCCCGGTCCGCCGAAGAACGACACCCAGTTGTTCGGGGGCAGCGGGTTCCCGTCCGCGTCGTGACCCGACGGGTCGCGCCACAGGTAGTAGTCGGCGTACGGGCCGTCGCGGGAGGCCTTCGAGGCGAGGAACCAGGCATGCTCGTCGCTCGTGTGGTTCATCACGAGATCGAGGATCACCTTGAGGCCGCGGGCATGGCAGGCGGCGACCAGCTCGTCGAAGTCGGCCTCCGGGCCGAAGAGCGGGTCGACAGCGGTGTGGTCGCTGACGTCATAGCCGAGGTCGCGGCCCGGCGACGGGTAGATCGGGGACAGCCAGATCGCGTCGACGTCGACCCCGTCGGGTCCGAAGTGATCCAGGTGGTCGATGATCCCTCGCAGGTCGCCGACCCCGTCGCCATCGTGGTCGGCGAAGCTGCGTGGGTAGATCTGGTACACGACGCCGTCGCGCCAGTCCGGTTCCTCGGGCATGACGGTGGCGCTGCCGGCAGGTCGTGGGGCGGTCATGGCCGTCAGTCTGGCGAGGCCGGACCACGCCGGTCAAACCGGGCCCGCGCCCTATACTCCATCGCCGAATGACTGGTTCGTCCGCGCCGCGCGACGGACGGCTGCGAGTCGGGGTCGCCGGTCTCGGTGCCGTCGCCCAGGCCGTCCA
>DATBPR010000500.1:0-6116 GCA_036561285.1 Candidatus Limnocylindrales bacterium
CGGCCTGCCGGCGCCCTCGCCGGCCACCTCGGCGACCGCCTCGCCGAAAATCCGGAGCGCCGTCGTCATCTCGGCCTCGGTCACCGTCAGGGCCGGCGACATCCGGACCGACGACTTGCCGCACTCGAGGACGAGCAGGCCGCGCTGGAACGCCGCCCACTGGACCTCCTCGGCGTGCTCGGCGGTGTCGAACTCGATCCCGAGCATCAGGCCTCGCCCGCGGACGTCGCGGACCAGCGCCGGATATCGATCGAGCAGCGGCCGAAGACCCGCCTGCGCCTGATCGCCGCGCGCCCGGGCGTTGTCGACCAGGCCGCCCTCGAGCAGGTCGATCGTCGCCAGCGCCGCGGCGCAGGCCACGGGGTTGCCGCCGTAGGTCGAGCCGTGGGCGCCCGGGCCCCACGCCTCGAGCAGGTCCGCCCGCGCGACGAGCGCGGCGAGCGGCATCCCGCTTGCGATCCCCTTGGCCGTGAGGAGGATGTCGGGCTTGACGCCCCACTGCTCGATGGCCCACATCGTGCCGGTCCGCCCCGCGCCCGACTGGATCTCGTCGGCGACGAGGAGGATCCCGTGGCGGTCGCAGAGCTCGCGAAGACCCTGGAGGAACCCGTCCTCGGGGACGATGTAGCCGCCCTCGCCCTGGATCGGCTCGACGATGATCGCCGCGACCTCGTTGGCCGGGACCAGCTTGTCGAAGAGGACCTCGTCGAACCACATCAGGTCCGCCACCTTGCCGAACGGCGCGTGGTAGACGCCCGGGAGGAGCGGCCCGAAGCCGGCGTGGTACTTCGCCTTCGACGCGGTCAGGCTGACCGATCCGTAGCTGCGGCCGTGGAACGCGCCGAGGAACGCGACGACGTACGGCCGCTTCGTCGCGAACCGGGCGAGCTTGATCGCCGTCTCGACGACCTCGGTTCCGGAGTTGCCCAGGTAGGCCCGGGCGCGGCCGCCCGCGACGGGCGTGAGGGCCGCGATCCGCTCGCAGGTCTGGGCGTAGATCGGCAGGTAGAAGTCGCTCGCGCTGAAGTGGAGCAGGTCGCTCGCCTGCGCCTTGATCGCGCCGACAACCGCTGGGTGGGCATGGCCGGTCGAGTTGACCGCGATCCCGGCGGCGAAGTCGAGGAACAGATTGCCGTCGATGTCCTCGATCGTCAGGCCCTCGCCCCGGACGGGGACGATCGGGTAGGCGCGCGGGAGGCTCGCCGACGTCCAGGTCTCGTCGTACGCGACATGGGCGCGGGCCTTCGGACCGGGGATCTCCGTGACGAGATCGGGAACGGGGCGATCGCCGGCGAGACGGCTGGACGGCACGGGCACGGGACACCTCGGCGAACGCATACGGAGTATGCAGTCTGGATATTCCGGCGGAGGATAGCAGAGCCCCCGGGGCGGCCGGAACCGGGTCTCCGAGGCCGCCCACAGCCTGCCTCGCTGGCCGTCGCCCGACGTAGGATCACGTCGTGAGGGACATCGATCGATCGGCCGTTGGCCGGTTCCTGGCGGTCGCGGCCGGCTCGCTGGCCCTCGCCTCCGTCGCGATCGCGATCCTCGTCTACGGGTTCGGCGTCCCGAACCCGTCGAGCGTCTACCTCGTCGCGGTCGTCCTCGTCGCGATCGCGTCCGGCACCTGGGGCGCGATCCTCACGGCCTTCGCCGCCTTCCTCCTCGACAACTTCCTCTTCGTCGAGCCGAAGTACACCTTCACGGTCGCCCACCCCGGCGAGCTCGTGAACCTCGTCGTCCTGCTCTTCGTCGGCGTCGTCGTCGGGCAGCTCGTCGCGCTCCAGCGGGTGCGGACGGAGGAGGCGGTCGCGCGCGAGCGCGAGGCCCGGTCGCTCTTCCAGGTGAGCCGGGCGCTTGCGACGCGGCCGTCGACCACCGCCGTGCTGCCGACGATCGCGGGCATCGTCCGGGACGAGGCCGGGATGCGTCGCGCCTGGATCTCGCTCGGCCCGGAACCGGCCCAGGAACGGCCGGCCGCCGACACCGCCGCGGACGAGGCGCGACCGCCGGTCGCGATCCACCGGGTCCTGCAACGGATGCCGGGCGACGAGCCGGCTCGATGGGATCGGGTCCACCTGTCGACGGCACCGGGAAAGCGGCCGGCGAGCGGAGTCGACGTCTACCGCGTCCGGATCGAGGCCGGCGGCGAGTCCTACGGCTCGATCTGGGCGGCCCGGCCGAAGGGGCTCGGCGAGCCGGACCGGACCGAGACCCGGCTCCTCGCCGCCGCCGCCGACCAGGTGGGCCAGGCCCTCCACCAGGACCGCCTCGGCGCAGAGGCGCAGGCCGCGGACGTCGCCCGCCAGGCGGACGCGCTGAAATCCGCGCTCCTGCAATCCGTGTCGCACGACCTGCGGACGCCGCTGGCCACGATCCGCGCCGCCGCGGGCACGCTCCGTCCCGACAGCCGCCTCAGCGAGGAGGATCGCGCCGAGAGCGCGGACGCGATCGATCGCGAGGTCGAGTACCTCAACCGGCTCGTCACCAACCTGCTCGACCTGTCGCGGATCGAGGCCGGCGCGCTCCGGGCCGAGACCGACGTCTTCGAGCTCGACGACCTGATCGGCCGGGTCCTCGAACGGCTCCGCTCACGGCTTGCCGGTCGGCCGCTCCAGGTGGAGCTCGGCGGCCCGCCTGTCCGGGTGGACCCGGTGTTCGTCGACGAGGCCGTCACGAACGCGATCGAGAACGCATTGAAATACACGCCGGGCGGAACCGCCATCCGGGTCGCCGCCCGGCCGGTCGACGAGGGGTTCGTCCGCCTCTCCATCGAGGATGCCGGACCGGGCGTCCCGGAGGACGCGCTGCCGCGGCTGTTCGAGAAGTTCTATCGGGTGCCCGGCGGACCCGGTGGATCGAGGTCCGGCACCGGGATCGGGCTGGCCGTCGTACAGGGCCTGATCGAGGCCACGGGCGGCCGGGCGGGCGCCCGGCGCAGCGATCTCGGCGGGCTCGCGATCGATCTCGACCGGCCGATCGCGAGCGAGGCTGCGACCCACGAAGATCGCGATGCCGCGGCTGACGTCCCATCGAGAGCGACAGGATGACGGGACCCGGCTCCGCATCCGGCCCGACGATCCTCGTCGTCGAGGACGACGAGGAGACACGTCGGGCGGTGGCACGCGACCTGGCGGCCCGCGGCTATCGCGTCGAGGAGGCCGCCGACGGGGAGAGCGCGCTCCAGCGCTGGGAGCAGCGCCGGCCCGACCTGGTCCTGCTCGACCTCGGGCTGCCGGACATGGACGGGCTCCAGATCGTTCGGCGGATCCGCCGCGATGCCACCACTCCCATCGTGATCCTGTCCGGCCGCTACGAGGAGCGCGAGAAGGTCGAGGCGCTCGAGCGTGGTGCCGACGACTACGTCACCAAGCCCTTCGGGGTCGACGAGCTGCACGCCCGCCTGCGAGTAGCCCTCCGCCACGCCGCCGGACCGGCCGGAGACACGACCGGCTCGATCGTCGCCGGCCCGCTCCGCCTCGACCAGGTCCGGCACGAGGTCAGCGTCCACGGGCAGCCGGTCGACCTGACGCCTCGCGAGTTCGAGATCCTCCGGGTGCTGCTCACCAACGCCGGGCGTCTCGTGACGAAGGGCCGCCTCCTCCGCGCGGTCTGGGGCGAGGCCTACCAGCACGAGGACAGCTACGTCTACGTCCACGTCAGCCAGCTCCGCCGGAAGCTGGCCGCCGCCGATCCGGACGGAGCGCTTCGCGACCTGATCGTGACCGAGCCCGGCGTGGGCTACCGGGTCCGCGACTTCAGGGAATCTTGAGGCCCGGCTGACCCTCGGCGGCCCGTTTCCTCTTGGGCGCCCGGCCTAGCGTCGAGGCATGGATGACACGAACCAGGGCGCCGTCGAGCGCCAGCTGGACCGGGAGCTGCAGCTCGTCGTGGACGCGATCGCGATGGTGTCGAGTGGCGCATCGCCCCGCGTAACGGTTGCCGGGCTCCGCCTCGGGAGCGCTCTGCTCGAGCCCGCGGAAGAGCTGGCCCGGACCGCCGGCGTGCGGATCGTCCCGCGCTGGTCGGCAGACGAATCGGGCGTGGACATCGCCGTGGAACGTCCGTTGGACACGGCCGCGGCCGGTGGCGCCGGCGGCAGATGACCGCGGGCCCATTGCTGCTCGTCGAGGACGACGAGAGCCTGCGACGGATCGTCGCCAAACACCTCCGCTCCCACGGCTTCGCCGTCGAGGAGGCCGCCTCGATCGAGGAGGCGACGACACGTCTGGCGGATGGCTGCCGCCCCGGGCTCGTCCTGCTGGACCTGAACCTGCCGGGCGGCACCGGCTGGGATCTCCTCCGCAGCACGGCGCTGAGCGACGCCGGCGCACCACCAGTCGTGATCACGAGCGCGACGACCGTCAGCCCGCGGCGACTCGCCGAGTTCCGGGTTGCCGGATACCTGCCCAAGCCCTTCCCGCTCGAGACGCTCGTGCAGACCGTCGAGCGGGTCATGGATCCCGAGGCCCAATCCCACCAGCCATGACCGATCTCCAGATCCTCCTGATCACCATCGCGGTGGCCTGCCTCATGAGGGCCTACCTCGAGCTGTGCGACCGCGTGCGGGGATGAACCTCGTCGACCTCCTCGCCGCGATCGCGGCGCTCTTCGGGTTCGTCTACCTGGCGTGGGCCCTGCTCCGACCCGAGGACTTCTGAGCATGTCCACGGGAGATCTCCTGACCCTCGTCGTCCTCGCCCTCGCGATCGTGCTGGTGACGCCGTTCCTCGGCCGCTACATCCATCGCGTGATGGAAGGCGAGCGCACGTTCCTGAGCCCGATCCTGCGGCCCGTCGAGCGGGCGATCTACCGCGTCTGCGGGATCGACGAGACGGCCGAGCAGACCTGGAAGGGCTACACCGTCAGCGTTCTCGTCATAGCCCTCGTCGCGATCGTCGCGGGCTATGTCGTGTTTCGTCTCCAGGATGTCCTGCCGTTCAACCAGGGCGGGATCCCGCCCATGACCCCCGACCTCGCCTTCAACACGTCGGTGAGCTTCGAGACGAACACCAACTGGCAGAACTACTCCGGTGAGACCGGCGCGACCTACCTGACCCAGGCGGCGGTCCTCGCGGTTCGCAACTTCACCTCCGCCGCGACCGGCCTGGCCGTCGCGATCGCCCTGATCCGGGGGCTGACGCGGCGCAGCGCGAAGACCCTCGGCAACTACTGGGTCGACCTGACGCGCGGCGTCCTCTACCTCCTCCTGCCGATCTCGATCGTCGGCGCCCTGGTCCTCGTCTGGCAGGGCATCCCCCAGACGTGGGACCCGACCCACGTCGTCACCACGCTCCAGGGCGCGCAGCAGAACATCGCCCTCGGCCCGATCGCCTCCCAGGAATGGATCAAGGAGATGGGCAACAACGGCGGCGGCTTCCTGAACGCGAACTCCGCCCACCCGTTCGAGAGCCCGACGCCGCTGACGAACTGGCTCGAGATGTTCGCCATCCTGGCCTGCGCGTTCGCCCTGACCTATACGTTCGGGCGCTACGCCGGCAACCAGCGCCAGGGCTGGACGATCTTCGGGGCGATGGCCCTCATCCTGCTCGTCGGCGCGATCGGCGCGATGCATGTCGAGTTCGCGGGCAACCCGCTGTTCCCGGCCGGGGTCGACCAGGCCGCCCTCGGCAACATGGAGGGCAAGGAGACCCGCTTCGGCGCGGCGGTCGGCGGCCTGTTCATGGCCGTCACGACGGGCACGAGCACCGGCGCGATCAACTCGTGGCATGACTCCGCCCAGCCGATCGCCGGCCTCGTCCCGCTCTTCAACATCGAGCTCGGGGAGATCACGCCGGGTGGCATCGGCGCCGGGATCTACGGGATGCTCGTGATCGGCGCGATCCTCGCGGTGTTCATCGCCGGCCAGATGGTCGGCCGAACGCCGGAGTACCTCGGCAAGAAGGTCGAGGCGTTCGAGATCAAGATGGCGATGATCACGGCGCTCGTCCTGGGGGCGAGCATCCTCGGCTTCACCGCTCTCGCGAGCGTCCTGCCGGAGGGCATCGCCGGACCCCTCAACACGGGGCCGCACGGCTTCAGCGAGATCCTCTACGCCTACTCGAGCCAGACCGGCAACAACGGCTCCGCCTTCGCCGGGCTGACCGGGAACACTC
>DATBPR010000501.1:0-2760 GCA_036561285.1 Candidatus Limnocylindrales bacterium
TCATACAACGCCTGACCGATGGCGACGCAGGCCTCCACCGGCGTGACCACGGACGCGGCGAGCATCCCGCTGAGCCGCCGGACACGCCCGACCGTTCCGGGGGTCATCGGGTTTGTGGTCCTGCTGGGCGTCACCGCGGCGATCGTCCTGCCGATCCTGTACGCGATCCTCGGCGGGTTCAAGACGAACGGCCAGCTGGCGGCCAACCCGGCCGCGATCCTGCCCGATCCGTGGGTCTTCACGAACTACACCGATGTGCTCTTCGGCGAGCACGCCGCGACGTTCTGGGGGCAGCTCTGGAACAGCGTGGTCGTCGCGGCGATCGCGGTCGGGCTGACCGTCTTCTGCGCGTCGCTCGCGGCGTTCGTCTTCGCCCGGATCCGGTTCCGTGGTCGCGAGGCGTTCTACACCCTGTTCGTGTTCGGGCTGCTGTTCCCGTCAGCCGTCGCGATCCTGCCGCTGTACATCCTGGTCCGCGACCTCGGGCTGTCCGGCAACCCGCTCGGGGTGGCGCTGCCCCAGGCGGCGTTCCAGCTACCCCTCTCGATCGTCATCCTCCGGCCGTTCTTCCGGAGCATCCCGGTGGAGCTCGAGGACGCCGCCCGGATCGACGGCTGTGGGTCCTTCGGGTTCTTCTGGCGGGTCCTCCTGCCGCTGTCCCGACCGGCCCTGGCCACCGTGAGCGTGCTCGCGCTCGTCGCAACCTGGAACGCCTTCATCCTGCCGCTCGTCCTCCTGGGGGACGCGAGCCAGTGGACGCTGCCCCTGGGGGTCATGAACTTCTCGACCGAGTACGCATCGGACGAGGCCCGCACGCTCGCCTACGTCGTGATCTCGATCATCCCGGCGCTGATCTTCTACGTGTTCGCGGAGCGCCACATCGTTGGCGGCCTGACGGCCGGATCGGTGAAGGGCTGATGACGACGATCGAGCTGCGCTACCAGGACCCGACGCTGCCGATCGAGGCGCGCGTCGCCGACCTGCTCGCCCGGATGACGCTTGACGAGAAGCTCGCCCAGCTCGGCTCGCTCTGGTCGTTCGAGCTGTTCCGGAGCGAGACGGAGCTGGATCCGGAGCGGGTCCGGACGCGCCTCGCGAACGGGCTCGGCCAGGTCAGCCGGGTCGCCGGCGCGACGAACCTGGAGGCTCGCGAGGCGGCGGAGCTCGGCAACGCGATCCAGCGCTTCCTCGTCGAGGAGACGCGGCTCGGCATCCCGGCTCTGCTCCACGAGGAGACGCTCCACGGGCTCCTCGCGCGCGGCGCGACGTCATTCCAGCAGTCGATCGGCGCGGCCGCGGCGTTCGACCCGGAGCTGGTCGAGGCCGTGGCCACGGTCATCCGCCGGCGGATGCTGGCGATCGGGGCGCGCGTCGCGCTCGCGCCGGTGCTCGACGTGACCCGCGATCCGCGCTGGGGCCGGATCGAGGAGACGTACGGCGAGGATCCGTATCTCGCGACCGTCCTCGGCTGTGCCTACGTCCGCGGGCTCCAGAACGGCGACCTCCGCGACGGCGTCGCGGCGACGGCGAAGCACCTCGTCGGACACGGACTCGCGGAGGGCGGACTGAACCAGGCCCCCGTTCATCTCGGCCCTCGCGAGCTCCGCGACGAGCAGCTCCTGCCCTTCGAGGCCGCGGTCCGCGGCGAGGGGCTGGCCCTCGTCATGCCGGCATACTGCGACGTCGACGGCGTCCCGTGCCATGCCTCGCACGAGCTGCTGACGGCGATCCTCCGCGACGAGTGGGGGTTCGACGGCGTCGTCGCCTCCGACTACACCGCCGTCCAGATGCTCGTTGGGCAGCACCGGCTGACCGACGACCTCGGGACCGCCGCCGCGATGTCGATCGCCGCGGGAATGGACAACGAGCTTCCGACAACCTCCGGCTTCGCCGGTCCGCTCCGCGACGCCCTCGCCGACGGCCGGCTCGACCCGGCGGTCGTCGACCTCGCCGTCGAGCGGACCCTCCGGCTCAAGCTCCGGCTGGGGCTGTTCGAGCGGCCGTACGTCGAGCCACCGACGCCGGACGAGCTCGCCGCGATCGAGGCGGAGGAGCGGCGCCTCGCCCTGGACCTCGCCCGGCGCTCACTGGTGCTCGTCGAGAACGACGGGGTCCTGCCGCTGCGCCCGGATGTCGGACGGATCGCGGTCATCGGCCCGATCGCCGACAGCCCGCGCGACCTCCTCGGCGACTACGCCCACCTGCCGCACATCGAGACGCTGGCCGAGCTCCGCCACCAGGCGAACCCGTTCGGCTTCCCGTCGAGCGACGTCATCAACCCCGTCGACGAGCTGTCGGCGATGCCGACGATCCTCGGCGGATTGCTCGACCGGTTCGGGGCGGAGCGGATCGTCCACGCCGTGGGCACCGGCCTGCGCGACGGCAGCGACGCCGATCTCGCGGCGGCGGTGGTCGTCGCTCGCGGTGCGGATGTCGCGATCGTCGTGGTCGGCGAACGATCCGGGCTCACCAGTGACGCGACGACGGGCGAGTCGCGCGACCGGCGCGATCTCGACCTGCTCGGCCGGCAACAGGAGCTGCTCGAGGCGGTCGTCGCCACCGGCACGCCGACGGTGCTCGTCGTGGTGAGCGGCCGTCCGCTCGCGCTGGAGTGGGCCGCCGAGCACTGCGCCGCCGTGCTCCTCGCCTGGGTTCCCGGCGAAGCCGGGCCGCAGGCGATCGCCGAAGTCCTCGCCGGCGACGTCGACCCAGGCGGCCGGCTGCCGGTCACGATGCCACGCCACGTCGGCCAGATCCCGC
>DATBPR010000502.1:0-4192 GCA_036561285.1 Candidatus Limnocylindrales bacterium
CGGGGCTTCGACTGGGCGATCGATCCGGCGGTCTGGGCCAGGGATGCCTGCGCGATCGCAGGCCGGACCCTGACCCAGGCCGAATGGAGCCAGTACCTGCCGGGCCGCCCCTACGCCCCGGCGTGCCTGCCCTGACGGTCGGACCACGGATCCGCGGGCGTCAGCTCACGGGGAAGCCGGGGGTACATGGCTTCCAGACGGAGTCGCCACGACCATCCCCCGTCACGATCTCGACGTTGATCTGGAGGTTGCCTTCCGAGTCGGGACCCACCTTGAGGTCGATCGTTCCGAGGCCCTGCGTCCCGCCCCGCGGGACGTCCGCCCAGGCGGCGTTGATCGTGAGATCGGGACCGAGCTCGCCGCGGCCGACGTTGTTCCACGCCCTGCCGAGGTATTCCGGTGCCTCGAGGCGGTCCGACATCCCGTTCCACCAGACGACCTTGCCCGTCTGACGCACGTAATAGGTGCCGCCGTCATCTCCCGCCCAGGCACCGGTCAGGTCGATGAGCTTCGGGTCGAACTTGACCCGAGTCGGCTCGCAGAGCGCGCCGAAGGCCGCGAGTGCCGGGTCCGCTGTCGCGGCCGCTGCCTGAGTCGAAGTCGGTGCCGCAGACGGTACGGCGGTCGCCGCCTTCGCCGGGGGATTGGGCGCCGGCGCCGTCGTCGCTGCGGTCGATGAGGCGGCCCCGCCGCAGGCAGCGAGCAAGACGAGACACGCGCTGACGAGGACGATCGCCCTCGCACCGGTTCTGACCTGGATCATCTGGGTCCCTCGTGACTCCCGAGCGCGAGACCGATGTCGCGTTCCGAACTGGTCTTCCTCGCCGGCCAACCCTGTGCCGGCGTTCGTCGGTCGCCTCCGCAACCCTCGCGACAGGCGCCAAAGCGGCGACGAAGAATCCGCGAAGCGCGACGCCGTGCGTGCGACCATCGGGCGATGACGGCCCAGCCCTCCGCCGCACGCGACGCCACCGTCCCGACCGAGTCCGCGGCCCGCCGCCTCCTCCCGTTCGTCCTGCCCGCGATCGTCGTCGGTGCCGGTTCGAGCATCGCCCTGACCGCGCTGACCGTCGTCGCGAACGCGATCCAGGGGTGGGTCTGGGCGACCGTGCCGGCGGCCCTCGGCGTCAACCCCGCCGCACCGTGGTGGATCTTCGGCGTGCTGACCCTGACCGGCGTCGCGATCGGCCTCGTCGTGACCTTCGTGCCCGGGCATGCCGGGCCGGATCCCGCCACGATCGAGCTCGGCGGTCCGCCGATCCCGGTCGCCGTCCTGCCGGGCATCGCCCTCGCGATCGTCCTCGCCCTCGCGGGCGGGGTCAGCCTCGGGCCGGAGAACCCGATCATCGGGATCACGATCGGCCTCTCCGTCGCGCTCGGGACGCGACTGGTGCCGGCAATCGGCGGCGGAGCGTGGGCCGCGCTCGCCTTCTCCGGCACGCTCGGCGCCATGTTCGGGACGCCGGTCGCGGCTGCCCTCGCCCTCAGCGAGGCACCGGGCGACCCGCGAGTCCCGCTCTGGGACCGGCTGTTCGCGCCGCTCGTCGCGGCGGGTGCCGGAGCGCTGACGACGGATCTGCTGCACGGCGAGTCCTTCGCGATCGGGACCGCGCCCTATCTGGGTCCGCAGCTGCCCGATCTGCTCTCCGCGGCCATCGTCGCGAGCGCCGCGGCGGCCATCGGGATGCTGGCGATCCTCGTCTTCCCGCTGTCGTGGCGGTTCTTCCAGCGCCTCGGCTCACCGTTTGTGGCGCTGGCTGCCGGCGGCGCGATCCTCGGCGTCCTCGGGGCGATCGGCGGCGAGATCACCCTGTTCAAGGGCCTCGCGCAGATGCAGGAGCTGACCGCCCGGGCCGGCGAGTATTCGGCGGCCGGCCTCGCCTTCCTCGGCGCGATCAAGCTCGTCGCCGTCGTCATCGCCGGGACGTCCGGGTTCCGCGGCGGGCGGATCTTCCCGGCCATCTTCGTCGGGGTCGCGTTCGGGCTGGCCGTGAACGCGTTCGTGCCCGGCATCCCCCAGTCACTCGCCGTCGCTGCCAGCCTCGTCGGGATCCTCGTCGCGGTCACGCGGAGCGGCTGGCTCGCCCTGTTCCTTGCGGCGTTCCTGGTCGGCGAAGCCCAGATGCTGCCGATCCTCTGCGTCGCGATCCTGCCGGCATGGCTCGTCGTCACGGGCCGCCCCGAGATGGTGATTACGCCGCCGGGCAGCCCCCGCCGGGCTACCATGGACCCCCCGTGACGACCCTCGCGCCCAACGACTTCACGCACCTCCACACCCACTCGGAGTTCAGCCTTCTCGACGGGCTCGGCCGGATTACGGACCTCGTCGATTCGGCGGCGGCGCAGGGGTTCGACAGCCTCGCGCTGACCGACCACGGCGCCCTGTACGGGGCGGTCGCCTTCTACCAGGCGGCGAAGTCGAAGGGCATCAAGCCGATCATCGGCGTCGAGACCTACGTCGCCCGACGGTCCATGACCGAGAAGGAGGGCAAGGCCGACGCCCAGCCCTTCCACCTGATCCTCCTCGCGAAGGATCTCGTCGGCTACCGAAACCTCTGCCGGCTCGTCACCGATGCCCACGTCGACGGCTACTACTACCGGCCGCGGATCGACCGCGAGCACCTCGCCCGCCACGCCGAGGGGCTCGTCGGCCTGAGCGCCTGTCTCGGCGGCGAGATCCCGCGCGCGCTCGAGATCGAGGACTGGGACTCGGCGCGGAGGCTCGCCGGGGAGTACCGCGACATCCTCGGCGATGGCAACTTCTTCCTCGAGCTCCAGGACCATGGCCTGCCCGAGCAGCGGGTCTTGAACGAGGAGCTCCTCCGCCTCGCGCCCGAAACGGGGATCCCGCTCGTCGTGACGAACGACCTCCACTACGTCCACGAGGGGCAGTCGGCGGCGCACGACGTCCTCCTCTGCGTCGGAACGGGCAACAACATCGACACGCCCGGCCGGATGAAGTTCGAGACGAGCGACTTCTGGCTGAAGTCCGCCGCCCAGATGGCGGCCCTGTTCCCGGATCAGCGGGAGGCGATCCTCAACACCCGGCGGATCGCCGAGATGGCCGACCTCGAGCTGCCGCTCGGCCAGCTCCGGATCCCGCACTTCCCGGTGCCCGACGGTGAGACGGTCGAGACCTGGCTCCGCAAGGAGTGCGAGCGCGGCCTCCGCGAGCGCTACGGGACGGTGACCCCGGAGCTCCAGAAACGCCTGGACTACGAGCTCGGCGTGATCATCTCGATGGGCTACGCCGGGTACTTCCTGATCGTCGCCGACTTTGTCCGGTTCGCCCGCGAGCAGCGGATCCAGACGACCTGCCGGGGCAGCGCCCCGGGCTCGATCGTGACCTACACGCTCTACATCACCCCGGTCGACCCGATCGCGTACGGCCTGCCCTTCGAGCGGTTCCTGAACCCGGACCGGGTGACGATGCCGGACATCGACGTCGACTTCGAGGACGAGCGACGGGACGAGGTCATCAACTACGTCAGCCGCAAGTACGGCTCGGACCACGTCGCCCAGATCATCACCTTTGGCACGATGCTCGCCCGGGCGGCGATCCGCGATGTCGGCCGGGTCCTGGGCTACAGCTACGGCGAGGTCGACCGGGTCGCGAAGGCCGTCCCGAACCAGCTCGGGATCAAGCTCGACGAGGCGCTCGAGATCTCGCCGGACCTGAAGGGCCAGGTCGACGCCGACCCCGGCGTGAAGCGGATGATCGACTTCGCCCGGCAGCTCGAGGGGGTCGCCCGGAACGCCTCGACCCATGCCGCCGGCGTCGTGATCAGCCGCGAGCCGCTCACGGAGCTGATGCCGCTCCAGAAGGCGACGAACTCCGACGCCCTGATGACGCAGTACGAGATGCACGGGATCGAGGCGCTCGGCCTCCTGAAGTTCGACTTCCTCGGGCTGTCGAACCTGACGATCCTCCGCCAGGCGGTGGACCTCGTCCGGCAGGAGCGCGCCATCGAGATCGACCTCGACCGGATCCCGCTCGACGACGCGTCGACGTTCGAGCTCCTCGCCTCGGGCGAGACGACGGGCATCTTCCAGCTGGAGTCGGCGGGGATGCGCCGCTACATCCGCGACCTGAAGCCCACGTCGGTCCTCGACCTCGCCGCGATGGTCGCCCTCTTCCGGCCGGGCCCGATGGACAACATCCCGGCCTATATCCGCCGGAAGCACGGCCAGG
>DATBPR010000503.1:0-11165 GCA_036561285.1 Candidatus Limnocylindrales bacterium
CCTTCCTCGAGCGGTTTGCGGAGGCCCGTGGCGCGGTCGCGGCGGTCGTCGGCGCCGACGTGGACGAGATCGCGATCACCCATTCCACCACCGCGGCGATGAACGCGGCGGCCAGGTCGGTCGATCTCCGCCGGGGCGAGCGGATCGTGACCACCCACGCGGAGCATCCGGGCGCGCTGGGGCCGGTCCACGCGGTCGCGGCCCGGACCGGCGCCGAGGTCGTCGCGGTCTCCGTCGACGGGGACGACGACCGGATCCTCGCGGCATTCGACGAGGCCATCACGCCCGGCACCCGGCTCGTGGTCCTCTCGCACGTGCTGTGGACGACCGGGGCGCGGCTGCCGATCGAGGCGATCGCCCGGCTCGCCCACGACCGTGGCGCGGTCGTCGCCGTGGACGGCGCGCAGGCCGCGGGCGCGATCCCGGTCCGCGTCGCGGAGCTCGGCGTCGACTTCTACGCGATCCCGGGTCAGAAATGGCTCCTCGGGCCGGAGGGCACGGGCGCGCTGTGGGCCTCGCCGAACGTCACGGACCACGCGCTCGTGTCCACGGGCAGCTGGTTCAGCTACGAGGAGATCGGCGTCGACCGCGCGGTCCCCCGGCCCGACGCGCGCCGCTTCGACGACGGCGGTCCGTACCGCCCCGGCATCACCGGCCTCGCCCGGAGCTGCGGCTGGCTGTCCATGTACGTCGGCCTGCCATGGATCCACGAGCACGGCCAGGCCATGGCCCGGGCCGCGGCCGAGCGCCTCGCGGCGATCGACGGCGTGGAGCTGCTCACGCCGCGCGACCGGATGGCCACTCTCGTGACGTTCCGGCTCCGGAGCTGGGAGGCCGGGACGGCCCTGACGGAGCTCGCCGCCCGGACCTTCGCGATCGCCCGGACGATCCCGCCCCTCGATGCGCTCCGGATCAGCGTCGGCTTCTTCACGACCGAGGACGAGATCGAGCGGGTCGCCTCGGCGGTCGAGCTGCTCGCCGCCCACACGCCGGAGACCCTGCCGCAGCGCGCGCGCCTGACGATCCTCGGCCAGGGCGATCCCGGGTGACGTCCCGATGACCGCGCCCGTCCGCCGCCCGACGGACATCCGCCCGCGCTCGTGGCTCGAGGTCCGCTGGCGCCAGTTCCGGAACGCGCCGCGGCCGGTCGTCCGGGCCGTCCTGTCGAGCCTGATGGTCGCGATGGTCCTCGGGCTCGGCTATCTCCTCTACGACCTCGCGATCCGCCGTGGCGCCGTGCTCCCGGGCGGCGACCTGCGGACGCTCTACCTCGTCGTCGACGTTCTGATCGTCCTCGTCGTCGGCAGCGTGGTGACGTATCTCGTGGTTCCCCAGCCGCGCGGCTCCGGGACCCGGACGACCCGCTCGGCGTGGAGCGCGGCGCTCGGGTTCTTCGCGGCGGTCCCGGTTGCGTACCTCGTCCTGGTGGTCGTCGCCCAGGTGCTCGAGCCACTCCTCGGATGACCGGCGAGACCCGGTCGCGCCGCTCCCGGTTGGTGCCGAGCGTCACCACAGAGACGCGATGCGCCTGCGATAGGGATGGTCCTTTCGTACCATTCCACGGTACTGTCGGGTCGATATCATCCAGTCGTCGGTGGATCTCCGACGTTGGCCATCGAGGAACTCTGATCTTGGCAATCGACGAGCAGCACGTCGCACTGCCCAAGCTGTACGGCGCCCCGGCCTACGCCCGCCCCCCGCGCCCATCGGCCGACACCCCGCGCCCGTTCGACCCCGACGACCTGCCGATCGAGGCCGTCCGGACCGACGAGGAGCGCGATCTGCTCCCCACCGTCCCGAGCGAGGGTCAGGACGGCCGAGGCTCGCCCGAGCTGCGTCCCAAGCCGCTCAGCCTGCGGGCCCTTGCTGGCCGTCTCCGCGGCCCCGCTTCGAGCGCCGGTCACCCCGACAACTGACGGCGGGCCGCCCCGAGCCGGACATCCGTCCCGCACACCGAAGGATCCCGCGGTAGGATCGCGGCGGGGGAGTAGCTCAATGGTCAGAGCTGCGGGCTTATATCCCGCCGGTTCCAGGTTCGAGTCCTGGCTCCCCTACCACCCCAGCTCACCCGTGCCCCCACTTGCGCGAGGCGTGCGGCGACGCTGAGGCGCTCCGAGCATCGTCGACGCCGGGTCAGAGCAGCTCGCGGATCCGTTCGACGATCTCGTCGCGCCGCTCGGCGTTCAGGATGCGCGAGGGCGGAAGCGACGTGAGCCAGGCCGGGATCTGCTCGTGGCTGATGACCGCGCAGCTCGGCGTCCGGGTGAGCGTCGCATCGCTCGTGACGAGCGCGGAGTAGACCTTCAGGACGTAGTCCCGCTCCGTACCGCCGAACCAGCGCTTGACCCGCTCGGCGTCGCGGGCGACTCGCTCGAGCGGGTTCTCCATGTGGACCCAGCGACCGCCGGGACCCTTCAGCTCCCAGCTCCCGCCCGTGCGCCGCACGTAGCGCGACGGCGGCATGTCCGCGATCACCGCGACCCCGAACGGGCCGACGACGAGATCGTGGATGACCCGGCCGTCCGGCAGGACGACCTCGCTGACGGCCGTGTAGTCGTCGCCGAGCTGCTTCGCCGCGGCGCTCAGCAGTCCCGGCTGGGGCCGGGCGGTCAGGGCGCGAAAGACCCGGCTCAGCCGCCACGCGCCGACGAACGCGAACGCCGGCGGCGCGACGAGAGCGACGCCCCAGACGAGCCCGCCCATCGCCATCTGGGCGAGCGTGGGCCGCAGGGCGGCAGGCGCGAGCGCGGTGACCATCGGCGTGGCGAATGCCAGCCAGGCGAGGAACAGGCCGCCCGCCAGCAGGGCGACGCCGGCGAGCACGCCGACGACGACCGCCGAGATCGGCGGGCGGAGGGACCGGGACGCGGCAACCTGCTGCACGGGCGGGATCGTCACGCGCGAGTCCGGGAAAGGAAATGACCAGTTCGGGTCAGGACCCCGCGCCGTCCGGCCCATTCCGCAGCACCACGCCCGAACAGCCGATCACGTCCGGTGCGATCGCGCAACGGCCTGGCGCCGATCTGCAGGCCGTCGGAACGAGGGTGGGAAACCCGTACCATTGCGACCGCTCCGATCGCCCGCCAAGGTCGTCTCAGCACGGGTGCTCATGCCCGGTGCGGAGGCAATCATTCGCGTGTTGATCGTGCGTCGAACCCGGAACCGACGTCCCGCGGCGGCCCCCCTGGTCGCGGCGTGGGCGGCGATCCTGCTGATGCTCGCGATGGTCGCCCCGGCGCTGGCGGCGGACGGCCCGACGCAGCTCGCGAGTGCGGACGTCTCGCCGCGAACGGGGACGCCGGCGACGACGATCACCTTCGAGGTCCTGTACCACAACCACGAGGGATCGCCGCCCGACCACGTGAACGTCGTGGTCGACGGCGTCGCCCACGCGATGAGCGGCGACGGGGACTGGAAGCGCGGCGTCCTGATGCACTGGGCGGCGAAGCTGCCGGTCGGGACGCACGACGTCGCATTCGACGCGGCCGACCGCCGGAAGTTCGTGTCGCATCTCGACGCGGGCACGGTTACGATCAGCGAGCCGGATCCCACCCCGGCTCCCACCCCCAAGCCCACGCCGAAGCCGGACCCCACGCCCAAGCCAACCCCCACGCCCGACCCGACCCCAAGCCCGCGGCATGACCCCACCCCGACGCCGCGCCCCGATCCCACGCCCGAGCCGGCGCCGCGGTCGACTCCGGCGCCGACCCCGCACCGCGACCCGACGCCCACCCCCGCCGACCCGACGTCGACTCCCAGTGGGACGCCCGTCCCGGGCGTGAACGGCCAGTCGACCGGACCCGGAACCGGGGAATCCGGTGACCCGGGTGGCCCGTTGCCGACCGACGGGTCGAGCGGCCCAGTCGGCGGCGACCCGTCCGGGCCGGGCATTCAGCCGACCGATCCGGACGTCGCACCCGGGGGCTCCGCGGCATGGCCGTGGGGCGGCGACGACGCCGCGGGCCCCGGCAGCGCCGGCGACTCGACCGGCGTTCCCGGAAGCAGCTCCGATCCCGCGGACTCCTCCGCGGCCGGGCCCGTCGCGGGCACGATCGACGACGGCTCCGCCGGCGGCGGCGCGGCCGGTGGCGGTTCGACCGGTGGCGCGGCCGGCGGCGCTGGCACGGGTGGCGCCGGGGCCTCCGGCAACGGCGTCGGCGCGCTCGGCGGCACCGGCAGCTGGGGCGCCCTGACGGCCGCGCTCGACGTGCTCGGCATCCGCCCCTCCACGACGACGACCGTCCTGCCGATGCTCGTCGGGACGACAACGGCGACCGCGATGGCCTTCGCGTTCGCGATCTTCGGCAAGAAGCGTCGCGACGAGGAGCCGCCGGCGCCGGACGAGGTTCTCCAGGCGCAGGCGGCCCGCGGCCATGACCGTGTGCCGGGGGCCGAGGTGCTCGCCGCCGGGCGCGCGTCGGTCGCGCCGATCGATGCCGCAGAGGCGGGCATGCCCCGCTGGCGTCGTCCGTCCGTCCAGGCCGCCCGGAAGTCGGATCCCAACCGCTATGTCGACTCCGGCCACATGAGCTTCGACAACGGGCTCGTGAGCGCGATCGAGGGTCATGAGCGGCGGATCATCCGGTACCGCGTCGTCCGCCTCCTCGACGCGCCGGACGAGCTCCGATCCACCGACATCGGGCAGCTCGATCAGGGCGACGAGGTCCAGCTCCTCGAGCGGTCCGGCGCCTACTGGAAGGTGCTCTGTCCGGACGGTCGCCAGGGCTGGCTCCACAAGATGACGCTCGGCGAGGTCGTCCGGGACGAGGCACCGGCGCCGGCCCAGAGCTGGTCGGCGGACGTCGACGACGACGTTCTGACCGCGTTCCTCACGGCCCGCGCCCGCGCCTGAGCCGCCGACCCGCCAACCCGGCCCGCGCGCCCCGGGTGCCTCAGTGGCCGGCCACGTGCCCGGACGTCCCCTGGCCGGTCCCGCCATGGTCGAGCCCGTTCGCGATCGCCACCGCTGACATCGACGTCAGCACGAGGACGAGCCCCAGGACGGGAACCACGGCGATCGACGCCGCCGGCCGCGCCCACGAGCGACCGACGACCACGCCATCCAGCCCGGACCGGGCCACGAGCAGGACGCCGACCAGCACGACCTCAAAAGCCGTGCAGACCGCGTCCGGGAAGCCGATCGGCTCCGGGCCGCCCGCGAACTCGCCGATCGGCAGGCCGACGGACCGCGTCCATGCCCACGCCGCGACGATCGCGAGGTTGACGGCGATCCCGACGTCGATCAGGCGGAGCGTGAGACCGCCGCGGGCACGCACGGCCCACCAGCCCTGGAACGCGGCCGACGCGACGAACCCGGAGGCGAGGTCGCCGATCTCCGCGTAGTGCGGTGGCGCGGCCACGAGATGAATGACCGCCGCGCCGCCCGAGAGCGTGGCCGCGATCAGGGCGATGGACCGTCGGACCGCCGGCGCAGCGTCCGGATCGGACCGGCGGGCGGGTTCGGTTGCGTCCGGGTCGCGACGGCCCGGGTTCGTGAGGAACGCGATCACGCTGAAGATCGCGCCGCCCACCACGACGCCCACTGCGGCGATGGTCTCGATCAGCTCTTGCCCGCCCCGGCCCGAATCGATCATCCCGCTCCACCATCACGACCGCGATCAGCCTGGCCTGGAGATGGACGACATTGTGGATCCTGTCCGTCCCGACCAGGCCATCCTCGGCTCTGATCGGCGCGTGGATGGCGGGTCCTCCCCATGGATGACCGAATGGCGGGTGCCGCGATGCACCGCCGAGGTGGCCGGGAGCGTCCGATCCCCTGCGACGGGCGCGTCCGGCGGAGAATCGGTGCCTAGAATGGCGGGCATGCCCGCGACGATGGACGGGGCCCGCTTCGTGGGACGCGACGCGGCATTCATCCGGCTCGCACCGGCGCTGGAGGAGGCGGCCGGCGGCGAGGCGACGGCCGTGCTCCTCGACGGACCCGGCGGCGTCGGCGTCAGCCGGTTCATCGGCGAGGTCGCGCGACGGGTCGGCGGCCTGACCGAGCCGTTCACGGTCGTCCGCGGTCGGTCCTACCGGCCCGGGGCGGACGAGGCGTACGGCCCGATCGTCCGCGCGCTCCGCCCGATCTTCCACGACGTCGAGGACGACGAGCTCGTGCGGCTGGCCGGGCCGGCCCTCGAGGATGTCGTCCGGCTCTTCCCCGAGATCCAGGCGCGGCTCGACCACGCCGGGGTCCTCCCCGCGCAGCCCACGATCATCGCCCCGGAACGGCGCCAGGGCCGCGTGCTCGAAGCCCTCCTCGGGGTCGTCGGGCGGCTGAGCGAGGGGCGACCGGTGCTCCTCGTCCTGGAGGACCTGCACGACGCCGACGCCGGCACTCGCGCCCTCGTCACGTTCCTCAGCCGCGTCCGACGGCACCATCGGGTTTGCTTCGTCGGGACGTACGCGACCGACGAGCTGACGCGGGACCATCCGTTCAACGCCACCCTGGCGGAGGCGACGGCGGGCGACGTCTCGCGGCCGCTCCGGATCGGGATCGGTCCGTTCGAACGATCCGAGCTCGCGGACCTCGTCGAGGCGATCGAAGGGGAACGACCGACGGGCGCGGCCCTCGTCCTCGTCGCCGACCGCTCGCGGGGGCTGCCGCTGGTCGCCGAGGAGCTCCTCGCCGCGCGCCGCGAGGTCTCCGACGCGAGCCTCACCAGCTCCTTCGACGATCTCGTGATCGCCCGCCTGGCCCGCCGCGGGCCGGAATGCCGGCGCCTGCTGCGGCTGCTCGCGCTCTCGGGCCGCCCGGTGGCCCGCGACGAGCTCGCCGACATCGTCACGGCATTCGAAATGACGTCGGACAGCCTCCCGCCGCGCTCCGCGAGCCGGCCCCGGCGCGGCGACGACGGCCTCGATCCGGACCTCGGAGCGGGGCTCGACGAGGCGATCGAGCAGGGGATCCTCGTCGAGGGAGGCGACGGCATCGCCTTCCGCCACGAGCACATCCGGCGGGCCGCCGCGGCGGACCTCCTGCCGCGCGTCCGCCGGCGCCTCCATGTCGCGCTGGCGACCGGGCTCCTCGCCCATCCCGGCGAATCGGCCCGGCACTGGGTGGAGGCATCCGTCCCGGATCGGGCATTCGCGGCTGCCGTCGACGCGGCCGGCCGGGCCGAGGCAGCCCACGCTCCGCAGGACGCCCTCGTCGCCCTCGAGCAGGCGCTCCTCCTCTCCGAGCCCGCGGCGCCGACGATCGGCCGCGCCGGCGCCGGCTCGGGACGTTCCGCGGCACGCCAGAGCCCCGGCGGCGAGGTCATCACCGCGCTCCAGCTCCGGGCGGCCGAGGCGGCGTTCGCCGCGGAGCGGCCTGCCCGGGCCGCCGCCCACGTCGAGGCGCTGATCGGACGGTTCGACGAGCGCCGCGACCGCCTCGCGGTCGGCGTCCTCTACGAAAGGCTCGGCAAGTACCGGCGAGCCGCGGGCGATCGGGTCGGCGCTCTTGCCGCCCTCGAACGGGCGCTGGACCTGGTCCCGCCCGCGCCGAGCGTCGAGCGTGCGGGCGTCCTGGCCTCGCTCGCCCAGGTCCGGATGATCGACGGCACCTTCGGACCGGCCGAGAGCCTCGCCCGCGAGGCGATCCGGATGGCCGAGGGCCTCGGGCCGGCGGGCGACGCCGTCCGGCTCCACGCGACGACGACCCTCGGCGTCACGCTCGGCTGGGGCGATCAGCCCGAGGAGGCCGTCGCCCTGCTCCGCGAGTCCCTCGCCCTCGCCCGCGACCGCGGCGACCTCGACGAGCTGTTCCGGGTATACGCGAACCTCACGACCGTCCTCGACCTGCTCGGGCGGCGAGGCGAGGCGGTCGACGTCGCCAACGAGGGCGTCGAGGCCTCGCGACGCGCCGGCCTCGAGGCGGTGTTCGGCAACTTCCTCCGCGCCAACGCCTCGGACTCCCTGTACCTCCTCGGCCGCTGGGCCGAGTCCAGCGCGATCAGCGCGACCGCCCTCGAGTGGAGCCCGGGCGGCGCGATCGCCCGGCCGATCGACAGCCTCGCGATGGTCGAGATCGAGACGAACGGCGGCGAGGTCGCCGGCCGCCAGCTCGGCCAAATCCTGGTGGGGCTCGATACGGTGAGCGACGCCCAGCACGCGGTGCCGATCTACCGGGCCGCGGCGTCGCTCGCGCTCTGGCAGGGCGACCATGCCGATGCGGGGCGAGCGGCTGCCCGCGGCTGGGAGCTCGTGAAGGGCGGCGGCGACTGGAGCCTGATCGCGAAAATGGCCTCGACCGTTGCCGAGGTCGATTCGGCCGCTGCCGCGGACGCGATGGGCCGGCGCGACCTGGCGGCCCTCGCGGCGATCCGGGCACGGTCACGGGACGTCCTGAAAGCGGCTCGTTCCGCGGTCGAGCGGTCGCGCGTCGAGGCGACGGTCGGATCGCGTCGCGAGGCGGACGCGTGGCTCGCGCAGGCGAGCGCGCATCGCGAGCGGCTCGAGGCACGCGACGACCCGGCGAACTGGGACCGGCTGGCCGGGCTCTGGAAGGGCCTCGCCAACCCGTACGAGCTGGCGAAGGCCAGGTGGCATCAGGCGGAGGCGATCCTCGGTTCCGGCGAGGGCCGGCCCGCCCGGGCGCGGGCGCGGGCGCCGCTCGAGGCGGCGGCCCTCATCGCGCTGGACCTCGGCGCCCGGCCGCTCCTCCGCGAGGTCCGCGAGCTTGCCGGGCGGGCCATGATCCGCCTGCCGCTGCCCGAGGGGCTCGAACCGGTGTCCGCCGATGGCGTCGCAGTCACGGCCGCCAACGGGCACGAAGCCGGGGCCCTCGTCGCCGTCGGCCCCGGGGCACCCGACGGGCTCGACGCCGGCCACGGGGCGGCGGGCCGCGGCGGGGCCCGCGACGGCGGCGGATCGTCGGATGGCGCCCGGCCCGAGGATGCGCGGTCGTCGGTCGTCCGAGGCGTCGTCGGCGACGTCCCGACCCCGCGCCGGGACACGTTCGGGCTCTCGAACCGCGAGCGCGAGGTCCTCGCGCTCATCGCCGAAGGCCGGACCAACCGGGAGATCGGCGAGCGCCTCTTCATCAGCCAGAAGACGGTCGGCGTGCACGTCGGCAACATCCTCGCCAAGCTCGGCGTGTCCGGACGGGTGGAGGCCGCCGCCGTCGCGATCCGCCTCGGGCTGACCGAGCCGGCCACGGCAGGAACGCGGCACGGACGGTAGATTCGACCGCACGCGTCCATCCCCGACGCGGGAACGGGTCCCCAGACGCCCAACCAGCTGACGACATCCGAGGTCACCTGTTGCCATGCGCCGCCTGCTCGTCGTGATCCTGCCGATCCTGGCCGTCCTCGCCGCGTGCTCGTCCGCGAGCTCGACCCCCGGCTGGACCTACGCGCCGGCGCCGTCGGCCACGCCGGTCGCCTCCGGCGGCGCATCGGGCGCGCCGGGGGCCTCGGCGGCCCCGTCGGCCGCACCCTCGGCGGCCGCACCCTCGGCGGCTCCGTCCTCGGCCGCGTCCGCGCCCGCGCCATCGCCCGGCGCCAGCGGCGCTCCGGGCGCCAGCGGCGCACCCGGCGCCAGCGGCTCGGTCCTCACGGTCACGGCTCCGGTCGGGGCCGCGACCGCCGGCTATACCGAGAAGACGCTGTCGACGGCCGCCAACACGCCGTTCACGATCCACTTCGACAACCAGGACAACCAGGCGCCCCACAACGTCGCGCTCAAGGACAGTGGCGGCACGCTGGTCGCGCTCGGCGGAGACATCACGTTCTTCCAGGGACCCGGCACCCGCGACCTCCAGGTCCCGGCGCTCAAGACGGGGACGTACACGTACTTCTGCCAGGTGCACCCGTCGACGATGATCGGGACGCTCACGGTCCAGTAGGACAGGTCCGGAAGGCGTCCCAGCGGATCGGGAGGGAGCGGTGAACGTCCGCGAGCAGCTCTGCTACTCGGATGCCTACGCCCGGACGATCGAGGCGCGGGTCGACGCGGTCACCGACGGGGATACCGGTCCGGTGGTCGTCCTCGACCGGACCGTCTTCTATCCGGGCGGCGGCGGTCAGCCGGCGGACCGGGGAACCATGCTCCGCGCCTCCGACGGGCGGACGTGGACCGTTCGCGCGGCACACAAGGCCGGCGGCGACATCGTCCACGAGCTCGAACCAGCGGATGAAGGCGCGCCCGACGTCGGCGATCTCGTGACGATCGATCTGGACTGGGCGCGACGCTACGCGCTGATGCGGACCCACACCGCGCTCCACGCGCTGTGCGGCGTCGTCTGGCGCGACCACGGCGCTCAGGTCACGGGCGGCAACATGGAGCCCGGCGGCGGGCGGATGGACTTCGAGTTCGAGCGGATGTCGGGCGACCTCGTTGCCGAGATCGAGGCGCGGGTCAATCACGAGCTCGCGGCGAAACGCGATGTCCGGGTCAATGTCCTGCCGCGCGACGAGGCCTTCGCGAACCCGGACCTGATCCGGACGAAGATCAACCTCCTGCCCGAGGGGATCCCCGAGGTCCGCACGATCGAGATCGTCGGGCTCGACCTGCAGGCCGACGGCGGGACGCACGTGGCGAACACGAGCGAGGTCGGCGGGATCCGGGTCACCGGCTACGAGAGCAAGGGCCGGATCAACAAGCGGATCCGTCTGGAGCTGGTCGACCCGATCGGCGACTGACGCCTCGACACGCTCGACGCGGCCCGCCCAATCCGGGCATTGAACGGATCGCCGACCCCCTCGACTCATACTCCCCGAACGGTCCTCGATGGCCGGCCAGGAGAGGGGAATGGATCGGACACTCGTCGAGCAGGCGATGCACGGCGACGAAGCGGCGTTCGACGCCCTGGTCGAACGCGTGGGCGACCACCTCCACTCGGTCGCGCGGAGGATCCTTCGCGACCCCTACCTGGCCGAGGACGCTACGCAGCGGGCACTGCTCGATGCGTGGCGCAACCTGCCCCGCCTGAAGGATCCGGACCGCTTCGAGGCCTGCGCCTATCGCCTCCTCGTCAATGCCTGCCATGCCGAGGCTCGTTCGGAGCGACGTCATCGCGCGAACCTCCGGTTGCTCGAGACCGACGAGCCGATCGTCCTGGACTCGAGCGCCCAGCTCGCCATCCAGTACCAGCTCGACGACGCGTTCCGGAGCCTCGGTGTGGAGCACCGGACCGTGGTCGTGCTGATCCACTACGTCGGCCTGTCACCGGCCGAGAC
>DATBPR010000504.1:0-5872 GCA_036561285.1 Candidatus Limnocylindrales bacterium
GGCCGGCAAGGGCGCGATTCTAGCCGCGATGCCCGGGTGGCCCGCGCGATTCATCCGGGCGCCCGGCATCACAGGTTCGCGGCGCCCGTGGACGTCAGGGCTTCACGTCGCCCGGGCCGTCCTCGAACTCGGGCGTGTCGATCTCGAACCCGCCCCGGGCGAGGATGAACAGCACGAAGCCGCTGGCAAAGAACACGCCGATGAACGCATAGAGCTGGGTCGAGCCGGACAGGAGCATCGCGAGGAGCCCGAGCAGGACGCAGATGCCGTAGATGAGGAGAACGGTCTGGCGATGGGTCAGCCCGACGTCGAGCAGGCGATGGTGGAGATGCCCGCGGTCGGGTGAGAACGGCGACCGGCCCTGGGCGAGGCGGCGGACGATGATCCAGAACGCGTCGATGATCGGCACGCCGAGGATCAGCATCGCGACCGCCACCTTGGCGGTCCCGAGGATCGACAGCACCGCGAGCGTGTAGCCGAGGAACATCACGCCGCCAGTCCCGGCGAAGATCGTCGCCGGGTGGAAGTTCCAGCGGAGGAACCCGAGCAGCGCCCCGGCGAGGATGAAGCAGAGGACCGCGACGAACGGCTGGACGACCTGGGTCGTCAGGCAGATCAGGCCGAGCGTCACGGCGGCGATCAGGCCGATGCCGGACGACAGGCCGTCGAGCCCGTCGATGAAGTTGATGCTGTTGATCATCCCGACGAACCACAGGACCGTGAACCCGACCATGACGGGGCCCTCGAAGTCGATGACGCGCGGCCCGAATGGGTTCTGGATGAAGTCGACGGTGATCCCGCACAGGATCGCGACGATGGCCAACCCGATCTGGCCGAGAAACTGCCAGCGGGCGCGCAGGTCGAAGTAGTCGTCCACGACGCCGAACGCCGTGGCGAGGATCCCGCCGACGAGCAGGCCGAACAGCTCCGTTGGCCCGATCGTGGTCGGGATCGGCGTGAACCCCGCCGCACCGTTCAGCACGAGGGCTCCGAGCGTCACGATCACGAACGACGCAGCCACGGCGACACCCCCACCCCGGGGAACCGGAATGAGGTTCACGCGCCGCTGGTCCGGGCGGTCCACTGCGTCGAGCCGGATCGCGATCCGCCGGATCGGCGGTGTGAGCAGCAGCGAGACGACGGCCGCCAGGGCCAGGACGACGAGCAGGAACGGAACGAGGCCCAGGGCGCTCGAGATGAAGGTCACGCGGGGCGGGCGAGCCCCGGCACCGGGAAGCGGCCGGCAATCGCGGCCACGCGCGCGGCGAGCGTCTCCGGAGCGGCCGGATCGTCCCGGCGGTCGATCGCGTCCGCGATGATCGAGGCGATCTCGCGCATCTCCGGCTCGCCCATCCCCCGCGACGTCACGGCAGGCGTTCCGACCCGGATGCCGGAGGACGTGTTCGGCGGCTGGCGGTCGAACGGGATCTGGTTCTTGTTGACGGTCACGCCAATCTCGTCGAGGAAGTGCTCGGCGTCCTTGCCCGTGACGCCCTGCGACATCACGTCGACGAGCATCAGATGGTTGTCCGTGCCGCCGGAGACGACCCGCAGCCCGCGTTCGGCGAGCGTCGCGGCGATCGTGGCCGCATTGTCGATGGTCCGCTGCTGATCACGGCGGAACTCCTCGCCGAGGGCCAGCTGGAACGCGACCGCCTTGCCGGCGATCACCTGCATCAGCGGCCCGCCCTGGACGCCCGGGAAGACCGTCCGGTCGATCGTCGCCGCGAGGGCATGCTCGCCGGAGGGACCGGCCTTGACGTTCGGGAAGGCCGCCGCGTCGACGGCGTCCGGCAGGTCGAACCGGCTGAAGATCATCCCGCCACGCGGCCCGCGGAGAGTCTTGTGGGTCGTCGTCGTGACGATGTCGGCGTGGGGGAACGGCGAGGGATGGACGCCCGCCGCGACGAGCCCGGCGATGTGGGCCATGTCGACGAAGAGGAGCGCGCCGACGCCGTGGGCGATCGCGGCCATCCGCTCGAAGTCCCAGGTCCGCGGGTAGGCCGACGCCCCGGCGACGATCAGCTTCGGGCGGACCTCGGCGGCCTGCGCCTCGAGGGCGTCGTAGTCGATCCGCTCGGTGTCCTCGCGGACGCCGTAGGCGTGGACCTCGTACAGGCGGCCGGAGAAGTTCAGCTTCATGCCGTGGGTCAGATGGCCGCCCTGATCGAGCTTCATCCCGAGGATCCGGTCGCCCGGGTCGATCACGCTGAAGTAGGCCGCCATGTTGGCCTGGGCACCGGAGTGGGGCTGGACGTTCACATGCTCGGCCCCGGGGAAGAGGCGGAGCGCACGGTCGCGGGCGAGGTCCTCGGCGATGTCGACGAACTCGCAGCCGCCGTAGTAGCGCTTGCCGGGCAGGCCCTCGGCGTATTTGTTGGTGAGCCAGCTGCCCTGGGCCTCCATGACCGCCGCGGCGGTGTAGTTCTCGGAGGCGATCAGCTCGATCTTGTCGTGCTGGCGGCGGCGCTCGCCCTCCATCGCGGCCCACAGCTCGGGATCGAGGTCGGCGATCGTGGCATCAGCGGCCCGGACCTGGTCCGTGATCCCCATCGCGCGCTCCTCCATCCGTGCTCCGTCGCCGGTCCGCTCCCGGATCGCATCCGCTGCGCGCCGTGGCGCGAGGGCCCGTGTTGCGGGCGCCTATCTTCCCATGCCGCGCGACGCCGCCGCGACGACTCGCCGGGGCGTGCCCGTGACGGCGCGGCGGCCCCTCAGGCCTCGTCCGGGGCAACCGGCCGGCCGAGCACCCGCTCGACATCGGCTCGCGCGATCGCGCCCTGGCGCAGGATCCGGGGCGGATCGGTCGTGCAGTCGACGACCGTCGAGGGCGGCCCGCCGTGGGCCGGCCCGCCGTCGAGGACGAGCGCGACCGCGTGGCCGAGCTGGTCGACGATCGACCCCGCGTCCGCGGCCTCCGGCGCGCCGGATCGGTTCGCCGACGTCGTCGGGATCGGGCCGACGGCAGCGGCGAGGGTCCGCGGCGCGTCGTGGTCCGGGACCCGCAGCCCGATCGTCCGGGCGCCGGCGGTGAGGATGGGCGGCAGCGCCACGTCGGCCCGCTGCGGCACCACGAGCGTCAGCCCGCCCGGCCAGAACGCATCGGCGAGCGCGGCCGCGGCCGGCGGCCACTCCCCGATCGCCGGGGCCTGGGCCGCGTCCGCGAGGAGCAGCATGATCGCCCGGTCCGGTGGCCGGTCCTTGGCCGCGAACAGCGCCTCGATCCCGTCCGGCGTCTCGAGCGCGACCGCGATCCCGTAGACCGTGTCGGTCGGCAGCGCGACGATCCCGCCGCCGCGGAGCGCCTCGATGGCGGCGTCCCGGCCCGCGGCATCGTCCGCGACGATCCGGGCGCTCATGCGGCGGATCCCGCCACGAGCGCGGTCTCGTGCTCCCGCGCCAGGCGGGCGGAGGCACGGGCGGCGTCGGCGGGCGAGGCCAGCACGAGCCGCTCGATCAGGTCGGCGACACCCTCCTCGCCGACGGGCGGTGCGACGTAGCGTGCGGCCGCGCGGACCGCCTCCGGAGCCGTCGGCATCGCGGCGCCGTGACCGACCGCGGCGAGCATGTCGAGGTCGTTGAACTGGTCGCCGATGGCAAGGACGTTCCCGAGCGCGACCCGGCCGCGGCGCGCAAGGTGGCGGACGCCGAGGGCCTTGGACACCCCGGGCGCGAGGAACTCCAGGAACCGGGGATGACTGAGCGTCACGGCCGCCCGGCCGGCGAACCGGCGCCGGGCGTCGTCCATCACGGCCTCGGGGATCGTGTCCGCGCCGACCGCGAGGACCTTCGAGATCGGCCACCGGATCCAGGTGGCGAGGTCCGGGACGACGAGCGCCCGCGCCCCGATGAACGAGGAATAGTCCTCGGCGCGGGGGTCGTCGGCCTGCACGACGAATCGCTCGAGGTGGTTGAGATGGGGCTCGAGGCCGACCGTCCTCGACCACGCGATCACCTCGCGGGCCGCCGCGGCGGGCAGTGGCCGATGGGCGAGGATCCGCCCGAGCCGCGGGTCGGCGGCGGGGGGCGGGAGCGCCCGGATCAGGGCTCCCTGGTACGCGACGATCGGCTCGACGAGGCCAAGGGTCCGGGCAAATCGCAGGGCGCTGGTCGTCATCCGGCCCGTGACGAGGGCGACGTGGACGCCGCGGTCCATCGCGGCGCGGACGGCGGCCCGGGTTCGCGGGCCGATCACGAGGTCGTCGCCGACGAGCGTGCCGTCGATGTCGAGCGCGATCAGCTGGATCGGGAACGCGGCAGCCGGGCGGACATCGGCGGCCGTGGTCTCGCGGCTCGCCTCGGCCAGGCGCTCAACCACCGGCGGCCTCATCCGCGCGCTCGACGCGGAGGACGCGCGGCAGGCCCGCGAGATCCGGTTCGACCGTCGTCTGCCAGCCCGGCAGCGCGGCCGCGACGGCGGCCGGCGCCAGCTCACCCTGGTCGGCACCGATCTCGAGGAGGGCGGCGCCGTCGCGGGCGAGCGCGGCGGGCAGGCGCGCGAGAAGCGCCCGGATGACGTCGAGCCCGTCCGGCCCGCCGTCCAGCGCCGCCCGGGGTTCGAAGGACGCCGCGATCGGCAGCCCGTCGATCGCGTCGGTCCGGACGTACGGAAGGTTCGCGAGGACCAGGTCGAACGGCGCCCCGTCGTCCGGGAGGACGACCGGCAGCAGATCGGCCTCCACGAACCGCATCCCGTCCGCGGCCCCGTGTCCCACGGCGTTCTCGCGGGCGAGGTCGAGGGCGTCCGCCGACGCGTCCGTGGCGAGGATCGTCACGTTGCGCCCCATCGTCACGCGGCGGCTCCGGAGGGCCACGGCGAGGGCCACCGCGATCGCCCCGCTGCCGGTCCCGACATCCGCGACCCGGACGGGATCACCGCCCCGGCCCGGGCCGGCGCCCGCCTCGCCTGGTCGTTCGGCCAGCCGGCGCATGACCTCGCCGATCGCGGCGTCGACGACGGCCTCGGTCTCGGGACGCGGGATCAGCGCGCGCCGATCCACCCCGAACGCGAGCCCGTGGAACTCCTTGAGCTCGCGGATGTAGGCCACCGGCTCGCCGGCCACCCGCCGGTCGAGGGCGCCCGCGAACCGCGCCGCCTGGTCGGACCCGACCGGCGCCTCCGGGTAGGCGATCACCGTCGCCCGATCGACACCGACCGCCCAGGCGAGCAGCACCTCGGCGTCGAGCCGGGCGCTCTCCGATCCGGACTCGCGCAGCCGCTCGGTCGCGGCCGTCAGGGTCTCGCGGATCGTCGCCATCGCCGTCGTTTCCCTCTCCCTCCCCCGGCCCGGATCAGGCGCCGGGGCTGACTGTCCGATCGGAACGGCTCACAGGCGGATCGTGACGGACAGGTCGCCGACCTTGCGGAGCACCTCCGCACTGGTGGTCCCGCGCCAGCGGTGGAAGAGCAGATCCACCGAGGCGTCGCCCACGCGAAGGTTCGTCAGCGTCACCTTGCCCAGCCAGTCGGGCAGGTTCGGATGCCGGAGCTCGAGCTCCCGCTGGCCCGCTCTCGCCCGGAGCCCGAGCATCGTCTCGACGAACAGGAACGACGCGCCCGCGGCCCAGGCCTGCGGCGAGCAGGCCACCGGATAGGGCACCGGCAGCGCCGAATGGTCGCGATCAAACCCGCAGAAGAGCTCCGGCAGGCGGTAGTCCGGGAAGTGCTGGGCGGCCTGGAACACGTGCCCGACGAGCCGGTTGGACTCCTCGTCGAAGCCGTAGCGCTTCAGGCCGGCCGCGATCAGCGACGTGTCGTGCGGCCAGACCGATCCCGTGTGGTAGCCGATCGGGTTGTAGCCAGGCTGGTCCGCGGCGTAGGTGCGGACCCCCCAGCCCGAGAACATCGCCGGGCTCATCAGTCGGTCCGCGA
>DATBPR010000505.1:0-6942 GCA_036561285.1 Candidatus Limnocylindrales bacterium
CCGAGGGGCATCGACGGACGACGGACGCGGCCGAGCCGCAAGACGGGCCGCGACATCTGCATCTGCGTCTAGATTGAGGATCCGCCTGAATCGCAGATGAAGCAGACCGCGACGGAGGGCGGTCAGCCGAAGCTCGCGATCACCTCCGCGAGGAGATCCGAGAATCGCTCGGGCGCCTCCAGCATCGGAAAGTGGCCGACCCCCTCCATCGAGACCGGCCGGATCCCGGCCCGCAGCATCGACTCCTCGTCGACGTCCGAGCCGGCCGGGCTGATCGAAACGACCGGCAGTCGGAGCTCTCGCAGCCCGGCCAGCGCCGGCCCGAGGTTCCTCAGCGAATGCCGTGCAGCGTCGATCGCGATCTCGGGCGGCGCGGATGCCATGTCGCCGGCGACCTGGTCCACGAGCGCCGGGTCGGCGTCGGGCGGGAACATCCCTCGCACGAATCGGTCGACCTCGCCGCGGAAGTCGCCGCGGAGGCTGTCGACGAAGGGATCGTCCTGCTCCCGTGGGTCGGCCTCGTCCAGGGTCAGGTCGCTGTAGACGTCGATCCAGACGAGACCCCGCACGCGTCCCCCGAGCTGCAGGGCCGCGTCGACGATCACGTCGCCGCCCATCGAGTGCCCGACCAGGACGACGTCGTCCGCGCCGATCCGCCGCGCGACGGCGGCGACGTCACCGCCGAACGCCGCGATGGTCCACGACTCGCGGCCCGTACCGGACTCGCCGTGTCCGGCCAGGTCGAGGGAGACCACGCGATGTCGCGGTGCGAAGCTCCGCATCTGGTGGATCCAGTAGGACCGATCGCAGGACCAGCCATGGACGAAGAAGACCGTCGGGTCGCCGGACCCGTCGATGTCGTAGACGATCGGGATGCCGTCGGGCGAGGTCGCTGCGTCCCGCACGGGGCCTCGGTCAGCTGCGGCGGCGAGGAGGCCGGGAGCGGGCCGCAGTGAGGATGTCGCCGATCGCGTTGCGGAGCGGATACGGACCGCTGATCCGGTCCCCCCGGTCGACGAGCCGGTCCTCGCAGCGGGCAAGGCTGATCGCTGTTGGGACGTCGCCGCCGCTCGTCCAGACGACCACGACGTCGTCGTCGAGCGCGATGAAATCGCCGCACACGACGCAGTCCAATGGACTGGGCGCGGCGACACGGTCTGCCGTCGAGGGCCCCCGGTTCATCGTCGGTGAGCCTACCACCGCGGCCCGGCGCGCTGGAATGCGGTGCGGCCGGGCACCGAAACCGGGTGGTGGCAGGTCCGATCGGCGCCTCGACTCCTAGGATCGGAGGTGGCGGATCGGGCCCATCGTTCCCTTGAGCGGTGTAACAGGTTGGACCGGTCCGCCGCTCCTTCCCGAGGCCGCGCTCGCGTCACGTCCGGCCGTCCGCCGGCGCGCTCGAGCGCCGCCGGCCGTCGCGGAACACGTACCAGACCTCCTCGTCGGCGGTGGCCGCGATCGGGTCCATCTGGACGATCACCGCGGCCGGGAACCGCTCGGCGACGGCCCCCTGCAGCAGGTAGACGACGGCCTCGGCGGGCAACCCGTCCGAGCCGGCCAGGGCCGACTCCGCGATGCCCCGGAGCTCCGCGTCGTCCGTCGGCACGCAGCGCACCGTTCGTCTGCGGAAGAGGTCCGGATCCATGTCCGAATCGAGGTCGGTCACCGCCGGCCGATGACGATGACGGTCGGGTGATGACCGTCGGAGACCGTGCACGTCAGGTTCGAGCCCTTCAGGTCGTCGACGATCGCCCGTTCGACGTCGCGCTCGGTGTCGCCGCTCAGGAGCGTGTCGACCACGCCGCTGCTGTCGGCGACGGCGATCGGATCGGCGAACGACACGATGACGTGTCCTCCGTCCGGCAGGTGGAGCTCGATCGGTCCGTGGTCCCCGGTTCGGCCGGTCAAGTCCGTCGGCAGGCCCGCCGGGCCCGGCTGTCGCCGGCCTCGACGCGTCCGCGAGATGGATGATCTGACATGCCGACAGGCTCGCGAGTCCCGCGTGGCGGTCTCGCCAGTGACGCCGGGGCCGGCATTGCGATCGTCTGTCAGGCGATGGCGCGGCTGAGCCGCGGTCGCGCCGGTGCCGCGTTCGTGCCGCGCCTCCGTTGGCCGCCAAGTCAAGCCGTCTTGCATCGCAACGGCAAGCCCGTTTGACATCCCCGGGCAACCGGGCCTACGCTCCGGCCGCCCCCGCACTCGGATGCGCATCCGAGCCGCGCGCCGGCGGGCGGCCGACGACAGGAGCACGCGTTGACCTTCGAGCAGGCCATCATCCTCTCGGCGATCGCCGGGCTCACGATCTACCTCGGCCTTCCGGTCGGACGGATCCGGGGCCTCTCGACCCGCGCCCAGGCGCTCCTCACCGCCGGGGCCGGTGGCGTGATCCTGTTCCTCCTCTGGGACATCCTGTCCCAGGCGGTCGCGCCGGTCGAGACCGCGCTCGAGGCCGCAAAGGTCGGCGAAGGGTCGGTCGGCGACTTCGCGGTGAACGCGCTGGCTCTGGCCCTCAGCATCGCGGTCGGGCTGCTCTCGATCGTCTGGGTGACCCAGCGGATCCGCCGATCGAACGCGGCGACCGCCGCGACCCCACGCCAGATCGCGATCGGGACGGCGATCGGCCTGGGCCTCCACAACTTCTCGGAAGGTCTTGCGGTCGGCCAGTCCGCGGCAACGGGCGAGACGGCGTTCGCCCTTGTCCTCGTGATCGGCTTCGCCCTCCACAACGCGACCGAGGGCTTCGGGATCGCGGCCCCACTGACCTCCGGCGAGCTGCCGACGTGGGGGTTTCTCGCGATCCTCGGCATCATCGGCGGCGGGCCGACCTTCGTCGGCGGGGTGGTCGGCTACCAGTTCACGTCGGACCTGCTGTCGATCGTGTTCCTCGGTCTTGCCGCCGGCGCCCTGATCTACGTGTTCAACGAGATGATGGCCGTCTGCCGGAAGTTCTCCGAGCCGATCGCGGCGAGCGTCGCCCTGCTGGTCGGGCTGTTCGTGGCCTTCGCGACGGACTTCGTGCTGGTGGCCGTCGGCGCCTGAGCGAGCACCGCCGCGGCAAGGCCGCGTCGTCCGCCGGCCAACCCGGGGGGCGGCCGCCGCCGCCGCGCCATCGATCCTGCTACCCTTCGGACCATCCTTGATGGCCGGTCCCGTGAGGCCGGCGAACCGGTCCCGTGAGGCCGGAAAGGAGGCCGCAAGACCGTGTTCGCGCGCGTCCACCGAGCCCGTCGGGCCGGTGGCGTTTTCATGTGAGGGGGCCGATGATCGACGTCGACCCGGAGGCCCCGAGCCCGCCTTCGCCGGCGTTTCGGCCCGCGCCCCCGCAGCCCCGGGCGAGCGCGATCGTGGACCCCCGGATCGGCAACCTGGGGCCCGCGCTGCTCGCGCTCGAGGACGGCGCCGTGTTCCCGGGGATCGCCTTCGGCGCCGCCGATGCCGCCGGCGGCGACCTCGTCGTCAACACGTCGCAGACCGGGTACCAGGAGGTCTGCACCGACCCGTCCTACGCCGGCCAGATCGTCGTCATGACCTACCCTCTGATCGGCAACTACGGCCGCGTTGCGGACGACGACCAGTCGATGCGGCCGTGGCTGCGGGCCCTCGTCGTGGCCAATGCGACCGCCGCGGTCCTCGACGACGTCCGCCAGCTGTCGTCCCTGCTCCGGTCGAACGGGATCCCGGCGATCGCGGGCGTCGACACGCGGGCGCTGGCCCGCCACCTCCGCGCGAGCGGCAGCCTCCGCGGGATCGTCACCGAGCCCGGGTTCGTCGATCGCGACGCGGCCGTCGCTCGTGCCCGGGCCGTGCCCCGCTGGGAGGACCAGGACTTCGTCGGCCAGGTCTCACCGTCGTCGATCGCCGACGTCGGCGCGGCGTCGGAAGGCGGGCCGCTCGTCGGGATCGTCGACTATGGGCTGAAGTCGAACATCGTCCGGGGGATGCGCCGCCGCGGCGTTCGCGTCCGGATCCTGCCGCACACCATCTCGACCTCGGTGGCCCTGGCCCGCGACATCGATGGCCTGATCCTGTCGCCCGGTCCGGGCGATCCGGCCCGGCTGGCAGGGCCGGTGGCACTGGCGCGTGCCGCCATCGACGACGGGCGGCCACTCCTCGGGATCTGTCTCGGCCACCAGATCCTTGCCCGGGCCGCCGGGGCCGAGACGACCCGCCTGCGCTTCGGCCATCACGGCGCCAACCACCCGGTTCGCGACGTCGACCTGGGCCTCGTCCAGGTCACGGCCCAGAACCACGAGGTCCAGGTCGTCGGCGACTCGCTGCCCGCCGGCTCGGGCTTCCACGTGAGCCAGGTGAACCTGAACGACGGTTCCGTCGAGGGGCTGCGCCACGCGACGCTGCCGATCGAGTCGGTCCAGTACCACCCGGAGGGCGCGCCGGGCCCGCTCGACGCCCTGGCCGTCTTCGACCGGTTCGTCGCGGCGACCCGCGCCCGCGCGGAGGCCCGGTGACGGTCGGCGGCTCCGGGAAGGGCTCCGCGCCGGTCGCGCGCCCGAAGCCGGCGTCCGTCCTGATTCTCGGATCGGGCCCGGTGGTCATCGGCCAGGCGGCCGAGTTCGACTACGCCGGCACGCAGGCCTGCCGAGCGCTGCGCGCGGAGGGCGTCCGGACGATCCTCGTGAACTCCAACCCGGCCACGATCATGACGGATCCGGACGTGGCCGACGCGATCTACCTCGAGCCGCTGACCGTCGACGCGATCGAGGCGGTGATCGCCCGCGAGCGGCCCGACGGGATCCTGGCCGGGCTCGGCGGCCAGACGGCCCTGAACCTCGCGATGGCACTGTCGGAAGCGGGCGTGCTCGATCGGCACGACGTCCGGCTGCTCGGAACGCCGCTCGAGGCGATCCGGATGGCCGAGGATCGCGAGGCATTCCGCGACCTCCTCGATCGGATCGGCCAGCCGTACGCGCCCAGCGCCATCGTCGAGGGACCGACGCCGGACGCGCGCCAGTCATCGGCGGACGCGGCGCTCGCCGAGATCGGCCTGCCGGCGATCGTGCGGCCGGCGTTCACCCTCGGCGGAACGGGCGGCGGGATCGTCGAGACCGAGGAGGCCTACCGCGAGCGGATCCGGGCCGGCCTGCGTGCCAGCCCGATCGGCCAGGTGATGGTCGAGAAGTGCCTCGTCGGGTGGCAGGAGATCGAGTACGAGGTGATGCGCGACGCGGAGGACACCTGCATCGCGGTCTGCTCGATGGAGAACGTCGACCCGCTCGGGGTCCACACCGGCGACTCGATCGTCGTCGCGCCCGTCCAGACGCTCCCGGACCCCGTGCACCAGCGGCTCCGGAGCGCTGCCCTCGCGATCATCCGGGCCCTCGGCGTCGAGGGCGGCTGCAACGTCCAGTTCGCCCTGTCGCCGGACTCGCGGGACTACGCCGTCATCGAGGTGAACCCGCGCGTGTCGCGCTCGTCGGCCCTGGCGAGCAAGGCAACCGGCTATCCGATCGCCCGGGTCGCGGCGCAGATCGCGATCGGGCGGACGCTGGCCGACATCCCGAACGTCGTGACGGGGACGACCGTCGCGGCCTTCGAGCCCGCGCTCGACTACGTCGTCGTCAAGCTGCCGCGGTTCCCGTTCGACAAGTTCCCGACCGCCGACCGGACGCTCGGATCGCAGATGAAGGCGACCGGCGAGGTGATGGCGATCGACCGGACCTTCGGCTCGGCACTGAACAAGGCGCTGCGCGGGCTGGAGCAGGCCGGGGCGGGGCCGCTGGCGGAGGATCCTTCGTGGACGCCGACCTTCGACTACCTCGGTGCGGTCTATGGCCGCCCGCCGGGCAGTGCCCTGGTCGAGGACGGCCACGAGGACCTTGACGACGCCGAGCCGATCCGCTGGATCGACGAGGATGGGACCGCCTGCGAATCGACGCGGTTCGCCCAGCGTTCCGCCGCGCCGATCGTCCTGCGGCGGTTCCTTGCTCCGTCCGACTCGCGGCTCTGGCGCCTGTTCGGGCTGCTCCGCCGCGGCGTCGCCGAGGCGACGATCCAGGAGGTGACCGGGATCGCGTCCTGGTTCCTCGCCGAGATGGGCCGCAACGTCGCCCTGGAGCTGGAGGTCCGCGCGTTCCGGGCCCGGCTCGCCGATCCGACCGACGCGGCAGCGGCGGAGCTCCTGGCCACCGCCAAGCGGGCCGGCTTCGGCGACCGCGAGCTGGCGACGATGGCCGGGGTCGCGGAGGCCGACCTGCGGGCCGCCCGCGCGGCGCTCGGCCTGCGGCCCGGCTACGCGATGGTCGACACGTGCGCCGCCGAGTTCGCGGCGGAGACGCCGTACTTCTACTCGACCTATGCCGCGGCGGGCTCCGAGCCGGAGGCGCCGCCGGTCGCCCGCGAGGCGGCGCTGGTGATCGGCAGCGGCCCGGTCCGGATCGGGCAGGGGATCGAGTTCGACTACTGCGCGGTCCAGGCCGCCGACACGCTGCGCGCCGCCGGCTGGCAGGCCGTGATGATCAACTCGAACCCGGAGACCGTCTCGACGGACTTCGACGCGAGCTCGCGGCTGTACTTCGAGCCGCTCGACCCGGAGAGCGTCCTGAGCGTCATCGAGGCGGAGACGCCGCCCGGGGTCGACGTCCTGCCGGCGGTCGTCGCCTACGGCGGACAGACGCCGCTGAACCTCGCTGCCCCGCTCGTCGCGGCGGGCGTCCCGTTGCTCGGGAGCGACCTCGAGACGATCGACCAGGCGGAGGAGCGGACGCGGTTCTCGGCACTCCTCGACCGGCTCGGCATCCCCCAGCCGGACGGCGGCATGGCCCACAGCATCGAGGAGGCGCTGACCCTCGCCGAGCGGATCGGCTACCCGGTGATCGTCCGGCCGAGCTTCGTCATCGGCGGGCTCGCGATCGACTTCTGCTACTCGCCCGAGGACCTCGTCCGGCAGCTCGCGGCGGCGACCGTCGTCGACCCGGACCGGCCCGT
>DATBPR010000506.1:0-1963 GCA_036561285.1 Candidatus Limnocylindrales bacterium
TCCCCGACGTCGTGTTCGCGTCGGACGCGCCGCCGGTCGCGGCATCCTTGACCGCGAACCCGAGCCGGCCGGCCAGCGCCTGGGCATGCTCCACGAGCCGGCCGGACCGCTCGAGCTTCTCCATCGGCCACCAGCGGGCCATCTCCGTGATCTCGGCGGTCGTGTCCGCCACCGCCAGGCCCTCAAGCATCGCCCGGATCTCGGCCTCGGCCGTCTCGAGGTCCGCCCGCCGGACGGCCCGCAGGTCGACCTCCAGGCGGCACGACTCGGCCACGACGTTCGGTCGGGTCCCGCCCTGGATGACGCCGACGTTCACCGTGACGCCGTCCCAGCGGCCGTTGAGGGCGTGAAGGCGGGTCACGAGATCGGCGGCGGCCAGGATCGCGGAGCGTCCCTTCTCCGGCTCGACCCCGGCGTGCGCGGCGCGACCGCTGACCGTGATCCGGGCGTCGAGGATCCCCTTCCGCGACGAGACGATGTCGCCGTTGGCCCGGGCACACTCGAGGACGAGGCAGACGTCGCTGTCGGCGGCGGCCTCCCGGATGTGGGGGGTCGACGTGATCGAGCCGATCTCCTCGTCGGGGTTGGCGATGAACGTGACGCGCTCGAACGGAAAGCGCCCGCGCGCGGCGACGATCCGGAGTGCGTGCAGGCCGGCGAGGAGCCCGGACTTCATGTCGCTCACGCCCGGCCCGCGGGCGATCCCGTCGGCGTCGATCGCGAACGGCCGCTCGGCGGCGGTCCCCGCGTCGAACACCGTGTCCATGTGGCCGATCAGGAGCAGGCGCGGTCCGCCGGGCGTGCCACGCTCTCCGTCCCAGCTCCCGATCACCGTGCCCCCGAACCGGCCGGACGGGTCCGGCCGGCGCTCGACCCGGGCCCCGCTCTCGGCCAGGAACGAGGCGACGAACGAGCCGACCTCGTCGACCCCGGCCGGCGTGTACGAGCCGCAGTCGATGTTGACGAGGCGCTCGAGATCCACGAGATAGGCGGGCTCGGCCGCGCGGACGGCCGCCTCGATCGCCGTGACCTCGTCCGCCGAGACGCCGGCGCCCGGCTCCGTGAGGGTGTCCATCCCCGAAGTCTAGGTGCGCTCCGGCCGTCCTCGCGCGACGGACCGCGTCTATGCTGCCGGGACCGTGCGCGTGATCGAGATCCGTCTCCTCGAGGGCCCGAACGTCTACCGGCTCGAGCCGGTGGTGAAGATCGAGGTCGCGCTCGGCCGGCGGCGGACGTGGTACGGGCAACGATCCCCCGGCCGGCACGCGCTGGTCCGCCTCGGCGCGGACGTGCCCGCCCGGGAGTGGCCGCTCCCCATCGATTCGCTGGTCAGCTGGATCCGCCGCCTGCGCGTCGACCACGGCGAGGGCCAGGGCGGGGTGTCGGTCCATCGCTCGTCGGATCCCGGGCACTCGATCGTCACGTTCCCGTGGACGGGCGCGGAACGGGCCCACACGATCGCCGAGGCGGCTCTGGCCCTGGTCGAGCGCGACGTCTCGCCCGTCCGCCGGGCGCGTCTCACGGGCTCACAGGAGCGGATGCTCGCCCGCTGGTCGGCGAGGATCGCCGAGGCGCGGGCCACGCCGCCGTCCTGGATCCGGGACGCCGATCGCCGGATGCCGGTCGCCTCGATCACGGGCACGAACGGCAAGAGCACGGTGACCCGGCTGGTCACCCACATCCTGAAGGTCGCCGGCCGGCGGGTCGGGACGACCACGTCCGACGGGGTGCTCGTCGACGAGCGGATGGTCGAGCCGGGCGACTGGACCGGGCCCGGCGGCGCCTGGCAGATCCTCGGCCGATCGGACGTCGACGTCGGCGTCCTCGAGACCGCGCGTGGCGGACTGGTCCTCCGCGGCATGGGGTACGAATCCAACGACGCAAGCGTGATCACGAACGTCTCGTCCGACCACCTCGATCTCCAGGGAATCCACACCCTTCCCGAGCTCGCCGAGGTGAAGTC
>DATBPR010000507.1:0-2112 GCA_036561285.1 Candidatus Limnocylindrales bacterium
TGGCCGTCCCGGCCCACGACGAGCACGACTACGCCTTCGCGGAGAAGTTCGGTCTCCCGGTCCGGCGCGTCGTCGCGGCGCCCGGCGACGAGGACCGCGACCTCGCCGGCGGGGCGTACATCGCCCACTCGGCCGGCGAGCGGCTAGTCAACAGCGGGCCGTACACCGGCCTGGGTGCCGAGGAGGGCGGGACCGCGATCGTCGGCGCCCTCGAGGCCGAGGGCAAGGGCAAGGCGGCCATCACCTACCGGTTGCGCGACTGGCTGATCAGCCGCCAGCGCTACTGGGGCACGCCGATCCCGGTGATCTACTGCCCGGACGACGGCATCGTCCCCGTGCCGGACGAGGACCTGCCCGTCCGGCTCCCGGACACCGTCGACTACCACGGGAGCGGCGAGAACCCGCTGAACCGCGACGAGGCGTTCCTGAACGTCGAATGCCCGAAATGCGGCGGTCCGGCCCGGCGCGAGACCGACACGATGGACACGTTCATCGACTCGGCCTGGTACTGGTATCGCTACCTGTCACCGGAGAAGGCCGGGGCACCGTTCGATCGCGCGCTGGCCCAGCGCTGGACGCCGGTGAACCAGTACACCGGCGGCGCGGAGCACGCCGTCATGCACCTGCTCTACGCGCGCGAGTTCACGAAGATGATGCGCGACATCGGGCTGATCGAGCAGGACGAGCCGTTCAAGCGGCTGTTCAACCAGGGCCAGATCCTCGGGCTGGACGGCGAGCGGATGTCGAAGTCGCGGGGCAACACGGTTGATCCCGACGATCTCGTCGCGAAGTACGGCGCCGACACGGTCCGCCTGTTCCTGATGTTCATGGGGCCGTGGGACCAGGGCGGCCCGTGGAGCCCGACCGGCATCGGCGGTGTCCACCGGTTCCTGAACCGGCTGTGGACGATCGCGCTCGACCCGCACGGGCGGGTGCCCGGCGACGCCGAGTCCGGCACGCTGCCGTCCGGGGTCGACGAGGCCGCGGGACGGACCGCGGTCCGCGAGGCCGCCCACAAGACCCTGCGCGACGTGACCGCAGACTACGAGGCGTTCCACTTCAACACGATGATCGCCAAGCTGATGGAGCTCGCGAACTTGCTGATGCGGTATCGCGGGACCGTCGTCGCCGGCACGCCCGAATGGGACGAGGCCGTCGGGCTCGCCCTGCTGATGCTCGCGCCGGCGGCCCCCCACATCACGGAGGAGCTCTGGTCGCGACGCCTGGCCGCGGCCGGCCAGCGGTGGTCGTCGATCCACCAGGCGAGCTGGCCCGAGGTCGATCCGTCGGCCGTGGTCGAGGCGACCCGCGAGGTCCCGATCCAGGTGAACGGCAAGCTCCGCGACAAGATCACGGTGGCAGCGGACATCGCCCCGGCCGACCTCGAGGCCGCGGTCCTGGCGAGCGAACGCGTCCGGGCGATCCTGGCCGGCCGCGAACCGCTCCGGATCATCCAGGCCGGCGGCGGGCGGCTGGTCAATGTGGTCGTCCGCGACGACGGGGAGGCCTGAGCGATGCCACACGTCGGTGAGCACCGGGAGCCGTTTCCCGGGGACGACCCCGGCACGAGTGATGAGCACGACGACGCGGCGGCGCCGGCGCGGCTCGAGGCCGACATCGACCGGCTCCTGGCGGAGCACACCGAGGAGCTCCAGGCGATCGAGCGCGCGCTCCGGGCCACGATCCGCGGCGAGGCGCCGGACCTCGTCGAGCAGGTCGATTTCGGGAACAAGCTGATCGCCTTCGGCCGGTCGATGCAGATGCGCGGCCTGCTCTTCGCGATCATCGCCCACCAGACGTGGGTCAACCTCCAGCTCGCGGACGGCGCCGACCTGCCCGACCCAAACGGCGTGATCGAGGGCACCGGCAAGCGGATCCGGCACGTCAAGATCCGCTCGGTCGCGGCTGCCTCGTCCGACCCGGTCCTCGCCACGATCCGGGCCCAGCTCGCCGCACGACCCGTCGGCCGATGACGGCCGGGCCCGTCGCGGCTGTCTCGTGGGGCCCGGGCCGGATCGATCGCTTCTGGATCGGGCCCTCAGGCGATCTTCTCCACGCGGCCTTCGTGGATGGCGCGTGGCAGCCGACGGAGTCCCTCGCCGGCTCGCCCGT
>DATBPR010000508.1:0-2521 GCA_036561285.1 Candidatus Limnocylindrales bacterium
GAGACTGCGCCCGCCGATGCGGCGACCCGCGACCAGTGCCGGGACGTGTTCGAGAGGTGGCGCGTCCGCCAGCCGGGCGAGATCTGGCGTCGCTCGATCACCTGGGACGACGACTTCGGCCTCTCGGCCGACGTCCGGAGCCACCGCCCCTGGAAGGGGTTCGTGGTGCTCCATCGCGATCCTGCGGGCGCCGTCGACGGCTACGTCCGGTACCACGCCGAGGACAAGTGGGAGGACCGCCAGCCCGCCAACACGCTCGTCGTCGACGATCTCCACGGCCTCTCCCAGGCCGTCGATGCGACCCTCTGGCGATTCGTGCTCGACATGGATTGGGTGCAGCTCGTGACCGCCGAGCGCCGACCGCTCGACGACCGGATGCCGTGGCTCCTCACGAATCCTCGCGCGGCGAGCGTCGGCGACGTTGGCGACGGGATGTGGCTGAAGCTGCTCGACATCCCGATTGCCCTCGAGGCGCGCCGCTACGAGGCGTCCGGATCACTGGTCGTCGAGCTGATCGATAACGACGGTCGCGACGCCGAGGGCGAGCCGGTCACGCGACGGACACGCGTCGCCCTCGACGCGTCCCCGGACGGCGCGCGGGCCACGGAGACCGACCGGTCGCCGGACCTGACGCTGCCATCCGGTGCCCTCGGCGCGGCATACCTCGGCGGGACCCGTCTGTCGCGGGCCGTCCTCCAGGGCGGCTTGGACGAGCATCGGCCCGGCGCCCTTGACCTCGCCGACCGGCTGTTCGCCACGTTCGACGCTCCGTGGTGCTCGTCCTTCTTCTGATCACGCTCCGGTTGGGGTCCTGAACCCGGCACGGCCGCCCCGGGTCTACAATCCACCGACTCGGCGTCCGCATCCTGCCGCCTCCGCGAGCCATCGACGATGGCGACCCGCACGAGAGGCGCAGCGGCCCGGGCAAAACGGCCACGATGGCCGGGGAGGGTCACGCCGTGAAGTTCATCGTTGGAGTGTTCGCCGGATTCATCCTGGGGATCACCGCGGGGGTCGCGGCCGTGGTCGCCTTCGCCGTGGGCTCCGATCAGGACGTCCGCGAGGTCTTCGCGAAGGCTCGCCAGAACATGAACTCGGTCGACTTCGACGAGGTCGGCGCCCAGGTCCAGCAGACCATCGCCGACGTCGGCGCCCAGGTGCAGGATGCCGTCGGCAAGGCCAAGGCGAAGGCCGACGCGGCCGCGACGAACGGGGCCGAGACGATCAGCAACGGCGCCGAGACGGTGACCGACGCGATCGCCGAGACCGAGCCGGTCGCGAGCGCCTAGGAGCCCTCTTCGGGCAGATCCCGCCACGGGTCGGGGGCTTCGGCCCCTGCATCCGCCGGCGTCGTCTCTCCGGCCTCGACCTGCTCGAGCGCCCGCACGGCGACCTCGCTCGGCCGGCCGACCGCGTCCAGCTCATCCGGCGCGCCGACCCCGGGCCGGCTTGCCGCGGCGTACTCCGATCCGGCGATCGCGGCGACGCCGCCGACCATCGCCAACCCGGCCGGCCCGCCGATCACGGCCGCTGACAGGGCCACGTGGCCGACCGCCTGGGACGAGCTCGGGCCGGTCAGGTGGATCGGCTCGGCGTCGAACGCGGCCAGGCTCGGATCGACGGTCGTCAGCCCCGGGATCTGGACGGCGCCGAGCGACTCCCGCTGGGCGAGCGCCGCGCCACACGAGCTGCACGTCCGGGCCTCGTCGTCCGCCGGAGTCGAGCACCACGGGCAGGTGCGCCCCTCCGTCCCCTCGTCGGTCATCGCCGCCACCTCCAGGATTGGCAGCGTACGGGCCTCGTCAATTGCCCGTCGTTGACGCTTCGAGCCTTAATTCCGATAATTGGACTCGGAATTAGGAACGGGGACGAACACCCGACGATCCGGCGCCTGAGCGGCGCCCCCTCCGGAGAGCCGATGACCGCGACGCGTGACCTCGTCGCCGACCAACGCGAGCAGTTCGCCTTCCACGACGACATCACCTACCTGCGTGAGACGAAGCGCGGCCTGACCCGCGAGACCGTCGAGGAGATCAGCGGCTTCAAGGGCGAGCCGGACTGGATGCTCCAGGCCCGGCTCCGGGCGTACGACCACTTCGTGAAGCGGCCGATGCCGACCTGGACCGACGGGCTCGACCGGATCGACTTCGACAAGATCGTCTACTACCGGAAGCCGTCCGAGCGCGAAGAGAAGTCGTGGGACGACGTCCCCGATCAGATCAAGCAGACGTTCGAGCGGCTCGGCATCCCCGAGGCGGAGCGGAAGTTCCTCGCCGGCGTCGGCGCGCAGTACGACTCCGAGGTCGTCTACCACAGCATCCGCGAGGATCTCGAGAAGCAGGGTGTGCTCTTCAGCGACTGCGACACGGGGCTGCGCGAGCACGAGGAACTGTTCCGCAAGTATTTCGGGACGGTCATCCCGCCGAATGACAATAAGTTCGCCGCGCTCAACAGCGCGGTGTGGTCGGGTGGATCGTTCGTCTACGTGCCCAAGGGCGTCAAGGTGGACATCCCGCTGCAG
>DATBPR010000509.1:0-2593 GCA_036561285.1 Candidatus Limnocylindrales bacterium
CAGCCCGCAGGGCGTCGAGGATCGCCAGCTCGGTGGCGCGGCGCTGCGGGTCGAAGGCAGGCGCCTCGATCGCGTCGGCGGGGGCGGCCGGAGTGGTCGCGGGATCGGTCGTGGTGTCGGTCATCGCCACGATCGTATCACCGGGTCCCGAACGGGCCGATCCGGCGTCAGGGCCGCTCGGGCCTCGCCTGGCTCTCGAGCTCGACGATGCGTCGCTCGAGCTCGTCGACCCGGCTCCGATTGCGACGGATCTGGCCGATCGACCAGAACGGCAGCGCGATGATCAGTCCGATCACGATCAGGTAGACACCCAGGACCATGAGCTCGGCGAGGCCGATCGTCGGCACGCTCTCCTCCTCGTCCCTGCGGACCCTCAGGCGGAGTCGCCGGCCGGCACGGCCGGCTTGACCACCACCCCCGGCAGCCGGTACTGGGATGGCAGACCCTCGGCTTCGTCTTCGGTGTAGCCGGGCCCGGCCAATGAGCCATCCGCCTCGAAGAAGTCGGCGTACCGATCGCGATGGTCGGCGGCGTACGTGTAGGCCGCGGCGATGCCGACGCGCTTGAGCTCGGGGTGGTCCTTGGTCAGCCGCGGCAGGTCATAGCCGTTGCTCCGGAGCTCGAGCAGCTGGCGGACGGTCAGCCGCGATCCGTAGCAGAACGCCTCGCCGTTCATCACGAGCGGGTCGACCTGGACCCATTTGATCGTCATCGGATCAGGCGCCCTTGTAGATCGCGGCGAGGATCCGGTTGCGCTTCCGCGCATCGCCGGCCAGGCGGCGGTGCCACTTGAACCGGTCGATCATCGCGTCGACCGCGGCCTCGACGGCCGGCATGTCGGCAACAGGCAGGACCGCGGCGATCGCCTCGCGGACGCTGGTGGCGAGGTTGATCAGGTCGTCCATCGGGACCTTCCGCCGCCGGTAGACCGGGGCGACGGCCTCGGCGAAGACGCGTGCCGGCTCCGGGTCGTCCGCGGCGACGGCCTCGACGACGCGGTCGAGGATGGTCGCGGTGTCGCGGAGGAGCTGGCGCATGCCGGTCTCGTCGAAGCGATCGCGGAGGGTCGGGTCCCGGTCGATCGCAACCTCGAGGGCGCGCGCGGCGAGGGCGTCGCGGCGGGTGTCGATCCGCCGGGCGACCGGCGGCAGACCGCCGCTGCGGTCGACAGGGGGCAGGCCCAGCGACGGATGGCTCACGCGCCGCAGTCTAGCGTGCGATCCGTCCCGCGCGCGACGCGCGGCTACGATGCCCCGGTGACTACCAGGGAGCCGGGCGAACGCCCACCGCCCCTCGATCGCGCCCCGGGCGATCGCTACCCGACGCCGGCCGAGGAAGCCGCAGGCCCTCGGATCGACCCGTGGATCCCGGTCGCGGTCGTGCTCGGCGGGGTCGTCGCGTACACGGTGCTCGGCGGGATCCTGACCGTCACGGCCGGCCTGATCGTCGTGGCGGTCTTCCTCGGCTGGCTGATCGGGCGGCTCGTGTCACCACCGGCCCCGGCTGCCGCCGTCGCCCTGGGAGCCGTCGTTCTCGGCCTGCTCGGGATCTGGCTGTTCGGACGGATCGAGGGTGGCGTGCTCGACCCGATCGCGTACCTCGACGAGGTCCAGGGCTGGCCGCTCGTGGCCGCCCAGCTCATCGGCGGGGCGGGGATGGCCGCCGCGGCGTCGCACTGAGATGAGCGATCCGCTGCCCGGGCTCACCGGTGACGCCATCGCGTTCCGCCGGCCGACCGAGGACGACCAGCCCCGGGTCGTCGAGCGCGTCGATCACTGGTTCGGCGGCCGTCGGGTCTGGCCGCTGGTCGGACGGACGTGGTTCCGCCACTTCGCGAGCACCTCGCTCCTGGCGGAGGACACGGAGGCCGCGGATCGCGCGCCCCTCGGCTTCCTGCTCGGGTTCGTCAGCCCCGACCGGCCCGACGAGGCCGTGCTCCACCTCGTCGCGGTCGAGCCGAACCACCGACGGCTGGGGCTGGGGCGGCGCCTCGTCGACGCGTTCGCGGCCGACGCCGCCGCTGCCGGTGCCCGAAGCATCCGCGCGGTCGCGTGGCCGGACGATCGGCCCGCCGTCGTCTTCTTCCGGGCGATCGGCTTCCGGGCCGAGGAGGGTCCCGGCAGCATGAACCTCTACGGCGTCCCGGCCTGGCCCGACCACGAGTTCGACGGCGAGGACCGGGCGGTCTTCGTCCGCGAGGTGGCGCCGCCCGCCTGACCGGCGGCGTCCGGTCCCTGGTCGCCCGCCGGACCGGAGCTCGTGACGTTGCCACCCGGCACCGAACCCTCCATCCGGTCCCGTAGGATGGCGCCGTCGTGGGGACGGCGGGCGCCGCCCAGCGCCGAGGGAGGGTCCATGAACCGCTGGATTCTGCGAATCGGGATCATCGTCCTGATCGTCGCGGGAGGCTTCCTCCTCCGCGATCGCCTCTCGAGCAACGCGGGCGATCTCAAGGTCGGCGACTGCTTCGACGATCCGGCCGGCCAGACCGAGATCAAGGACGTCCAGCACCATCCGTGCAGCGAGGGCCACACCGCCGAGGTCGTCTTCCTCGGCAAGATGACCGGCGACAACGCGAGCTACCCGTCGAATG
>DATBPR010000510.1:0-1848 GCA_036561285.1 Candidatus Limnocylindrales bacterium
CGCCGCGGCGAGCGGTCCGAGCACGGTCCACACGTTGGTGAGGTCGAACTGGCCGAGCGTCGCAAAGCTCGGCGTCGCCGAGAACCCGGTCGGAACCGAGGCCACTCCGAGGATGAGCGCCACGATCGTGATGACCAGGATCGAGATGATCAGTGCGCCGCGCACTTTGAGGACCCACAGGACCATCGTGAACAGGAGGCCGGCGAGGAAGAGGAATTGCGCGGTCGTCGTCGGGAAGACCGGTCCGACGACCGGGACGCCACCGGGCGGCGTGGCGATGAAACCGCCGTTGACGAAGCCGATGAACAGGATGAACAGGCCGATGCCGGCCCCGATGGCACGCTTGAGGGCGAGCGGGACGGCGTTCATCACCGCTTCCCGGAAGCCGACCACGACGAGCAGCGTGACGACGAGTCCCTCGAGCACGATGACGCCCATCGCGCCCTGTGGCGTCAGGCCGCGCGCCGTCAGGGAGAAGGCGACGATCCCGTTGATGCCGAGGCCGGCGGCGATCGCCAGCGGGTAGTTCCCGACCACGCCCATGGCGATGGTCATGATCCCGGCGATCAGGGCCGTCGCGGCCGAGACCGCGGCGATGCCAGCTGGATCGAGCTTGAACCCGGCGCCCAGGATCGCGGCGTTGACGAAGATGATGTAGACCATGACGAAGAACGTCGTCAGGCCGGCGCGCGCCTCCGTCGCGATGTTGGTGCCGCGCTCCTCGAACTTGAAGTAGCCGGCAAGACCAGTTGCCTGTCCGCCGGCCGACGGCGGGGGCTGCGGTGTCGTACTGGGCTGCGCTTCAGCGCTCACCTGAGTCCCATCCTCCTTGCCCGATGGGACGCGCCGGACCCGACCTGCGGGCTCGGGACGCGCCGGTACCACGATGTGTGCGACCGCTCCTCGTGCCGCCGCACGGCCCTCACTCCCCGGGACCGGGACGCCGCCCGGCCCTCCCGATAAGCGCTACTCGTCCTCGCGGGCTTCGAGGCCGAGCAGCTCCATCTGGACGAAACCGCTGGTGTCGAACGACAGCTGGCGTGGGGCGAATGGCGAGTCGTCGATCTCGCCGGGTCCGATCGGGGCGAACTCCACGACCACCCGCTCATCGCCCTGGACGAGCGTGTAGACGAGCAGCTGATCGGGCCGGGTCTCGAATTCGAGGTGCTCGAACGAGTCGATGTTGAGGGTGATCGCCAACGGCGTGAAGTAGGTCGAGATGTCGTCGGCATCGACGACGATCCGCTCCATCCAGCCGGTCCCGTGGGCGACGACGTCGCGCCCGCGCAGGTAGCGGTAGGTCACCGTCTGCTTGAGCAACGGGCGGAGCAGGTGGAGCATGTCCGTCCGGCTCGTCACGACGCCCTGGTTCACGAAGAACTTGGCAGGGGGTGAACTCGACACCCGGCGTCTCCTCGGTGGGCGGAAGGGGGACGGACGGGCCGAATGGTACCGCACGATGAGGGCCGCGACGACCCCGATTCGCCGCTCGACTGGTGGCGGCCCGGCCAGCTCGGCCGCGTATCATCCTCGCCATGCTGCTGGCGATCGATATCGGCAACACGAACCTGAAGACCGCGCTGTTCAAGGCGGGCGCGATGCTCGGCACGCGGCGGGCCGCGACCGACCCGCGGGCGACGACCGACGAGGTCGAGCTGTTGCTCGACGGCCTCCTCCGGCTCGACGGCATCGCGACGTCCGATCTTGACGCGATCGCGCTGGTCTCGGTCGTGCCGGCGTTGACCGGGGCTCTCGAGAGCATCGCCGAGCGACGCGGCCTGCCGCTCCTCGTGGCGAGCGCCGGGACGATGCCGCTGGCCGTCCGGGTCGATCGGCCCGACGAGGTTG
>DATBPR010000511.1:0-6526 GCA_036561285.1 Candidatus Limnocylindrales bacterium
TTCGGAGTCCGGGCCCGGGTGGTAGTACGGCGCATCCTTGATCTTCGCGTCGGGGATCGGCAGCTCGATCCGGTCGCGGAAGATCTTCAGCTCCGCCTCGGACAGCTTCTTCGCCTGGTGGGTGATGTTCCGGGCCTCGACGCCGGGGCCGAGCGTCCAGCCCTTCACCGTGTGGGCGAGGATCACCGTCGGGGCACCCGTCCACTCGGTCGCCTGCTTGTACGCGGCGTAGACCTTGCGGTAGTCGTGGCCGCCGCGGCGGAGCTTCGCGAGGTCGTCGTCGGACAGATGCTCGACGAGCTTGCGGAGCCGCGGGTCCGGCCCGAAGAAGTGCTCGCGGATGTACGCGCCGCCGGCGACCGAGTACTTCTGGAACTCGCCGTCGAGGGTGTTGTTCATCTTCTCGACGAGCACGCCGTCGACGTCCCGCGCGAGGAGCTCGTCCCATTCGCGAGCCCAGATCACCTTGATCACGTTCCAGCCGGAGCCGCGGAACACGGCCTCCAGCTCCTGGATGATCTTGCCGTTGCCGCGGACCGGACCGTCCAGCCGCTGGAGGTTGCAGTTGACGACGAAGGTCAGGTTGTCGAGGCCCTCGCGGGCGGCGACGTGGAGCGCCCCGAGCGACTCCGGCTCGTCGGACTCGCCGTCGCCGAGGAAGGCCCAGACGCGCGAGCCGCTCGTGTCGAGCAGGCCACGGTTCTGGAGGTAGCGGTTGTACCGCGCCTGGTAGATCGCGCTGATCGGCCCGAGGCCCATCGAGACCGTCGGGAACTCCCAGAAGTCCGGCATCAGCCGCGGATGCGGATAGGAGCTCAGACCCTGGCCCGGGACTGTCTCCCGCCGGAAGTGGTCGAGCTGGTCCTCGGTCAGCCGGCCCTCGAGGAACGCCCGGGCGTAGATGCCGGGCGCAGCGTGGCCCTGGTAGAAGACCTGGTCGCCGGCTCCCCCGTCGTCCTTGCCCCGGAAGAAGTGGTTGAAGCCGACCTCGTAGAGGCTCGCCGCGCTGGCGTAGGTCGCGAGGTGGCCGCCAATCCCGCTGAACCGGTTGTTCGCGCGGAGGACCATCGCGACCGCGTTCCAGCGGATGATCCGTCGGATCCGCAGCTCGATCTGCTCGTCGCCCGGGAAGAACGGCTCCTGCTCGGGGCTGATCGTGTTGATGTAGCGGGTCTGGGTCAGCGGCGGCAGCCCGACATGCAGCTGGCGCGCCCGCTTGAGGAGCTTGTACACGAGGAAGCGCGCCCGGCCCTCGCCCTCCTGGGCGACGAGCTGGTCGAACGAGTCGAGCCACTCCTGGGTCTCGGCGGGGTCGATGTCCGGGAGCTGGTGCTTGAATTCGTCGAAGGACATGGCTGCCTCGTGGGCTGTCGTGACGGGCCCGGGTCAGGTGGGCTCGAGGCGGAGATTCGTCGCGAGATTCTCGGGCGCGAACATCGAGTCATAGCCCTCGATGCCGGTGTACTTCGCGGTGAGGGCGTCGTTGATCCGGTCGATCGAATCCGGGTCGGTGGCCGGGATTGCAGTCGCCGGGATCCGCCGGCCGTCGACGTGGATCGCGACCGCCGGGTTCGCGCTCGCCTCGCGGAACCACCGCCCGCGGGCTCCCATCACGGAGCGGACGAAGGTGTCGTCACCGTCCACGACGATCCAGATGATCGCCCGGTGAACGGGCCCGTCGGGCGCCTGGGTCTCGATCTCGACCTCTTCCGCGTCCCGGATCCGGGCGAGGTCGTCCTCCGCGAAGCTCATCGCGGCCAGCGTAGCCGATCCGGTTTCCGGGAGCGCGGATGCGAGGTCCGCGCGCGGGCCTCGGCCAGCAATTGATATGCGCACGCAACGGTTCTGCAATGTCGGTCGCGTGGGGGCGGTACGCCCGGGTCGGCAGACTCCGGACCCAGAGCCGGCACCCGATGCCGGCATGCCGGAGCACTCCTGAGCGCGGCCGATTGCCGCTTCCCGGCGGGCCGCCGACCCGTCACCATCCACCTGTCAGACCCCCGGAGGTGTTGCGTGGGAACTCAACCGCTCGTCCTCGTCGCCGATGACGAACCGCGGATCACGAAGCTCGTCTCGATCGCGCTGAGCGAGGAGGGCTTCCGCGTCGTCACCGCGACAGGCGGCGAGGATGCCCTCGCCAAGGCCGAGGAGATCCGACCCGACATCGTCCTCCTGGACATCGTGATGCCGGACCTCGACGGAATCGAGGTCATGCGGCAGCTCCGCGAGTCGCGGCCCGTCCCCGTGATCCTCCTCACGGCGAAGGGCGCGACGGCCGACAAGGCCAAGGGCCTCGACCTCGGGGCCGACGACTACATCGCCAAGCCCTTCCACCCCGACGAGCTGGCGGCGCGCGTCCGGGCGGTGATCCGCCGCTCGACCGGCGTCGAGCCGGGTGCCGGTGTGGTCGCCTTCGACGACGTCGAGATCGACCTGGAGCGGCGCATGGTCCGCCGCGGCGGCGAGCTCGTCCAGCTGTCGCGGACCGAGTGGCTGCTCCTCCAGCACCTCGCCACGCACCCCGGCAAGGTCGTCCTCCACACCGAGCTCCTGACCAAGGTCTGGGGCCCCGAGTACCGCGACGACCTGCAGTACCTGCGGGTCTGGATCAGCCGGGTTCGGCGGAAGCTCGGCGCGAAGCCGGGCGAGCCGGGCCGGATCCGGACGTTCCAGGGCATCGGCTATCTCCTCGACGTCGAAGGGACCGCCGGCGGCGGCTCCGACACGCACGAGGATCCGGCCGGGACCGTCGCGAGCGAGCCCTCGACGGACGCGGCGGCCGGCACGGGCGGCGAGCCGGGCACCAGCCCCCAGGCAACCGCCGACGGGAAGCAGCCGGCCCGGGTCGCCTGACCTTCGGCCCACAGCGCAACTCGACGACGCCCGTCCACCCGGACGGGCGTCGGTTCGTGTTCAGCGGGGCGCCAACCGTCATCCCCCTGCAACGCCCCGGCGGAGCCTCGCGATCGGCCCGTGACCGGCATCGGGCGACGCTGGGTACCCGCTCCCCCGTGGGCGGGCCCAAGGGAGGCACTGCAGACACCATGACCTACGACGAACGCGTCGTCAGAACCACCGACGACCCGACCTACCCCCGCGACACGGTCGTGGAGCGCCGCGTGACCCGGACCCCGAGCGCCGGCGAGATCCTCGGCCGGATCGTGATCGTCCTGTTCGGGATCGTCCAGGTCCTGATCATCCTGCGGATCGTGCTCCTGCTCCTCAACGCCCGCGAAGGCAACGACCTCGTGTCCTGGATCCTGAACGCGAGTCAGATCTTCGTGGCGCCGTTCGAGGGCATGCTCAACACGGACGCGCTGAAGTCCGGCGGCTCGATCCTCGACGTCGCCGCGATCCTGGCCCTGGTCGGCTGGACGATCCTCGAGGCGTTGATCCTCGCCGCAGTCGGCGTGTTCCGCCGCGAGCCGACCGCCGCCTGACCAACCGCCCACCACCCCACCTCGACGACCGGTCGAGCCTCCGGGCCCGGCCGGTCGTGCCGTGTCCGGTTCCGTCCCCGGCCGGGAGGACCGGCCGGCGACCACGCTGATATCGTCGGCTGGTGCAGCGGTACGACCCTCGGACGGCCCTGGTGGTCGTCGATGTGCAGAACGACTTCGCGGATCCCGGCGGCTCGCTGTCGGTTGCCGGCGCGCTCGAGATCATCCCGCGGATCAACGAGGGGATCGCCGAGGCGACCGGCGCGGGCTCGATCGTCGTCTACACCCAGGACTGGCATCCCGAGACCACGCCGCACTTCGCCAAGGACGGCGGGATCTGGCCGGTCCACTGCCTTGCCGCCAGCTGGGGCGCCGAGCTCCATCCCTCCCTGCAGGTCGCCGGGGACGCTCCGCGGATCCGGAAGGGCACGACCGGCGAGGACGGCTACTCCGGGTTCTCGATGCGGGACCCGGTCACCGGCGAGACGACCCCCACCGCGCTGGACGGGCTCCTCCGGGATCGCGGCGTCGAGCAGGTCGTCGTCTGCGGGCTCGCGACCGACTATTGCGTCAACGCCACGGCCCTCGACGCGATCCGCCTCGGCTACCGGGCGTTCTTCCTCGAGGACGCCGTCGCGGCGGTCGACCTCCAGCCCGGCGACGGCGAGCGGGCCACGGACCAGATGATCGACGCGGGCTGCCATCCATGGCAGGTCCCGACGGCCTGAGCGGCGGCCACGACGATGCAGATCCATCTCGTCGACGCGACCTACGAGCTCTTCCGCGCCCATTACGCGCCCCGCCCTCCCGTCCTAGGCCGCGACGGCGCGGTCCTGTCCGGCGTCTCCGGGCTCTGCGACCAGCTCCTCTACCTCCTCCGCGAGGAGGGCGCCACGCATGTCGGCTGCGCCACGGACCACGTCATCGAGTCGTTCCGGAACGACCTGTTCCCCGGCTACAAGTCGTCGGCGGGGATGGATCCCGCGCTCGTGGCCCAGTTCCCGATCGCGGAGGAGGCGATCGAGGCGCTCGGGGTCGTCCTCTGGCCGGAGATCGAGTTCGAGGCGGACGACGCCATCGGCGCCGCGGCGGCCCGCTTCGCCGCGGATCCGGAGGTCGAGCGCGTCCTGATCTGCACGCCCGACAAGGACATGGCCCAGTGCGTGGTCGGCGACCGGGTCGTCCTCCGCGATCGGCGCCGGCAGATCACCTACGACCGCGACGGCGTCCTCGGGAAGTGGGGGGTCGAGCCCGCCTCGATCCCGGACTGGCTGGCGCTCGTCGGCGACTCGGCCGACGGCTTCCCCGGGCTGCCTGGCTGGGGCGCCAAGTCGGCGGCAGCCGTCCTCCGGGTGTACGGCTCAATCGACGACATCCCGCCGAAGGCGAGCGAATGGCAGGGGCCCGGGCTGACCGGCGCGGTCCGGCGCGCCGCGGTCCTCGCGGAGCAGCGCGACGCCGCCGAGCTCTACCGGACGCTCGCCCGGCTCCGCCTCGACACGCCGATCCCGGAGCGGAACGCCGCCGAGCTCGAATGGCACGGCACGCCGCGAGCGACGTGGGAGGCGTTCTGCGATCGCCTGGGCCTCGACCGGCTCCGATCCCGGCCGCACCGCTGGGCGGAGGAGGCCGCCTAGGCTCGGGACCTACGCGGGACCTACGCGCGACCGGTCGCGAGCGCGAGGAGCCGGGCCTGGAACGCCGGTGGCGCCGCGACGAGCCCGGAGGTCCGGGTCGGTCGCGCCTGGTCGTACCAGCGGGACCCGTCGAACGCGGTGACCGTCGCGCCGGCCCGTTCCGCGATGAGCCCGGCGGCGGCGATGTCCCAGGCCGAGAGGCCGCTCTCCTGGACGAACGCGTCGAACCGCCCGTTCGCGACGTAGGCGAGGCCGAGCGAGGCGGAGCCCATCGATCGCGGCACGCGGACGGCCTTCCGGATCGCCCGTGCCCGGCTCGAGACCGAGCGCCCGGCGAGCGCGAGCGAGATCACGTAGTCGATCAGCTGGTCCTTGGTCGAGACGCGGATCGGCCGGCCGTTGAGGGTCGCAGGGCCGTCCGCGGTCGCGGCGAACCGCTCGTCCCGGGTCGGGTCGAGGACCACCCCGGCGGCCGGCCGGCCGTCGACCACGAAGCCGATCGACACGCAGAACATCGGCAGGCCGTTGGCGTAGTTGACGGTGCCGTCGAGCGGATCGATCACCCACGCTCGCCCGACGGTGCTGGCGGTCGCGGCCGCCGTCGCGCCGGCGCCCCCGCTCGCGGTCCCGCCCCGGCCGTCATGAGACCCGGACTCCTCGGCGAGGATCGCGTCCCCCGGAAACCGTTCGCGGATCGCCCGGATCACAAGCTCCTCGGACAGGTGGTCGGCCTCGGTCACGACGTCCCGGGCGCTCTTGTAGGTCACGCGCTCGAGCCGCTCGTAGCGGTCCATCAGGACGCGTCCGGCCGCGTCGGCGGCCTCGATCGCGAAGGCGAGCTCGGGGGCCCACGCCGACGCGGCGGGCGCGGGGCCTGGCGCAGCCGACGCCGGCAAATCCGAGGCAGTGGCCTCGCCTGCCGCTGCCTCGGCGGAGCCGGGGCGGTCGCTCACGGGCCGTCGCAGGCGATGTCGAACGGCCGGTCGACGCTCCCGAACGGCGTGTCGTGCTCGAAGACCACCGTGGCGCCCGGGGCGACCCGCGGGCTGTAGACGACCTCGGAGTGGTCGATCCCGCGGTCGACCGGATCGGTCAGACGGCAGGTCGCCGTCCCGAGGCTCGAGCCCTGGTTGGTCAGCGAGATCGTCGCGACGATCGATCCGGCGGTGGTCGATTCGCGCATCCCGGTCACCGCGGCCGCGAACGGCCCGATCCCCGCCACGGCGATGTGGGCGACGATCGCCAGGAAGACCACCGCGAGCCCGACCGCGATGAACACGGTGCCGTGGACCTGCGAGCTCGCGGCATCCTTCAGCCCGAGCGGGTTGCAGCGCTCGCACAGCCCGACGTCGAGCGCGACCGGCGCGCCGCACCGGGCGCACGGATGGGTCATCGCGGGCGGCGCGGCGCCCGCCGCGGGAACGGAACCGGTGGCGGGCGCGGCGGGTT
>DATBPR010000512.1:0-1959 GCA_036561285.1 Candidatus Limnocylindrales bacterium
GGGCCCGATCTCCCTCGCGGTCATCGTCGAGTCGATCCGGCTCGGTGGCTTCGACTGGCTCTTCCCGTCGGTCGACCAGATCCAGGTCGGCTCGATCGACACGATCGGGCTCGGACCGCTCGGCAGCCTGTCGCTGTTCCTGGCGGTCGCTTCGATCGTGGCGATCTCTGTCGACATCCAGCTGATGGCGACCGCGCTCCTCGGCGCGCACGTCGGCGGCATGCGCCTCGATCTCCGCCAGACCGTCGCCTGGGCCCGGCACGGCTTCTGGCGGCTCGTGTTCGCCTCGATCGCGGTCGGGCTGATGCTGATCATCCCCCGCCAGATCCTGGCGGCCCTCCTCGTGGGACGGAGTCCCGAGGCGAGCAGCCTCGTCGCGACGATCGTCGACGTGCTCCTGTCCGCGCCGTTCGCCTACGTCGGAGCGGCCGTCGTCCTCGCCGGAGCGGGGCCGTCGCAGGCGATCCGGCTGTCGTGGCGGATGGCCCGGCGACGCTGGCGACTCGCGCTGGTCGTCGGCATCGTGAACACCGCCGTCTCCTACGTCGCCGGGTTCGCGATCGGGGCGGGGCTCGACATCCTCGGCCGGATCGCGATCGCCCTCGGGATCGATCAGCAGCTCGGCCCGCTCCAGACGATCGAGCTGATCCTGATCGTCGGCTTCGCGATCCTGGCCGTCGGATCGCTGACCCTGACCATCGCGACGCTCTCGACCGCGCCGCAGGTCATCGCCTGGGCGCGACTCGGCGGACCGCTTGTACCGCCCGTCCGGCCCGACGCCGATCGGCCGTGGGCGCCGCACGTCCCGGCCCGGCTCGTCTCGATCCCGATGCAGCTCGCGATGCTCGCGTCGGCGGCGCTCGCCTTCGTCAGCGCGGCTGGCCGGATCTAGAGGCCGCGTCCGGCATGCCCGTGCCCTTCAGACGCCGAGCTCGTCGAGCCGGTCGTCGTCGATCCCGAGGTGGTGAGCGAGCTCGTGGATCACCGTGAGCCGGACCTCGTCGGCGAGGTCGTCCGGATCCGGGAAGTCCTCCTCGAGGGCGAGCCGGAAGAGCGTGATCCGGTTCGGCATCGCGACCCAGTCGGCGCCGTACTCCGTTCTCGGCACGCCCTCGTAGAGCCCATACAGGTCGTCGTCCGGGCCGAGGTCGTTGTCGCGGCGCTGGTCCGCGGACGGCTCGTCGTCGATGACGATCGCCACCTCCCCGAGCGCCTCGCGGAACGGCGGCGGGATCGCGGCGAGGGCGCGGTCGACGAGCGCCGCGAACCCGACATGACGGTTCGCGATCGGGCGGCGGGCGGTGTGGGCCCCGCGGCGGCGCTTCGGCATCGCGGCCTATCGTAGGGGCGTGCCACCCCCGCCCGGACCACCCGGATCGTCGCGGTCTCCGGCCGTCCCCGAGGAGCCGCCCGGGTTCGTCGTCCTTGTCGACCCCGGCGACCGGATCCATTTCCTCGACTGGGGCGGCGGCGGGGAGCCCGGCATCGTGCTCGTCCACGGGCTGGCCGGCAGCGGCTGGGCATGGGCGCCCGTCGCCCGTCGCCTGATCGCCCGCCGACGAACGGTGGCGATGGACCTCCGCGGGCATGGCCTGTCGGACGCCCCGACGGAGCCCGGCGCCTACGACCTGGACGTCCTCGCGGGCGACGTCGTCGCGGTGGCGGAGGGATCGGGCGTGCTCGAGGATGGTCCGGTCGTCCTGGCCGGGCACGGGTTCGGGGCGATCGTGGCGGCGGTGGCCGCGGCCCGGCTCGGGCCCGCCTGCGCTCGCCTGGTCCTGGTGGACGGCGGGCTTGTCGAGATCGAGCCGGCCACCGACATGGACGTCGACGAGTTCCTGCGCGGGCTGGACGAGCCGCCGGAGGTGATGACGTCGATGGCCGCGTTTCTCGCGGATCGCCGGGCGTGGGACCCGCCGAGCTGGGACGCGGACCAGGAGCGCGCGGCCCGCGCCGCGG
>DATBPR010000513.1:0-5325 GCA_036561285.1 Candidatus Limnocylindrales bacterium
GGGCTCGTGGCCGAAGGCTTCGAGCTCGTCTCGACCGGCGGCACCGCCCGGGCGTTGCGGGACGCCGGATTACCGGTCACGGACGTCGCCGCGGTCACCGGCGCGCCGGAGATGCTCGACGGCCGGGTGAAGACCCTCCACCCGCGGATCCACGCCGGGGTCCTGGCCGACCGCCGGCTCGCCGACCATCGCCGGCAGCTCGTCGCCGCCTGGATCGCCCCGTTCGAGCTAGTCGTCGTCAACCTCTACCCGTTCGCCGCCGCCGCCGATCGGCAGGGGATCACCTTCGACGAGCTCGTCGAGGAGATCGACATCGGCGGCCCGTCGATGGTCCGGGCGGCGGCCAAGAACCATGCCAGCGTGTCGATCGTGACCTCGCCGGACCGCTACCCCGCGATCCTCGACGCGATCGCCGCCGGCGGCACGGTGCCCGCCGGGCTCCGGTCCGCCCTCGCGGTCGAGGCATTCCGTCACACGGCGGCGTACGACGCGCGCATCGCCGCCGAGCTGCCGGGCCGCATGGCCGGTGCCGGCGTCGACCTCCCGGACGAGCCCGGCCTCCCGGGCGCGAGCGATCCGTTCCCGGTGAGCCTCACGATCGGGCTGGAGAAGATCGAGGCGCTGCGCTACGGCGAGAACCCGCACCAGGCGGCCGCCCGCTACCGGCGACCTGGGGCCGGCAGCGAGCAGGGGGCGTTCGCCACGGGCGCGGCTCCGGTCCAGGGCAAGGCGCTCAGCTACAACAACGTCCTCGACGCGTCGGCCGCCGCGGCCATCGGGCGAGCGCTCCGTGGGCCGGCCTGCGTGGTCGTCAAGCACACGAACCCCTGCGGCGCGGCCGAGCGCGGGACGCTCCGTGACGCCTGGGACGCGGCCCTCGCCGGCGACCCGGTCTCGGCGTTCGGCGGCGTGGTGGCCCTGACCCGCCCGGTGGACGCCGCGACCGCCGAGGGGCTCGCGAGCCTGTTCCTCGAGGTCGTCGTCGCTCCCGGCTTCGACGACGCCGCCCGGGCGACGCTGGCCGGCAAGCCGAACCTGCGGCTGATCGTCGATCCGCTGCTCGCCGGCGACGGCGCTGACGCCGCGCCGCCGATCGACCCGCTCGGCACGATCCGGACGGCGGGCGGCGCCATCCTCGTCGGCGCGCCGGACACCGCCCCGGACGATCCGTCGTCGTGGCAGACCGCCGCCCGGCGCACGCCGACCGACGCCGAGCGCCGCGACCTCGACCTCGCCTGGCGCCTCGTGCGCGGCGTCACCTCGAACGCCATCGCTCTCGTCCGGGACGGCCGGCTTATCGGCATCGGCGCCGGCCAGACCTCCCGCGTCGACGCCGCGCGCCAGGCCGTCGAGAAGGCCCGCGCGATCTCCGGCTCGGACTCCCTCGTCGGGGCGGCCTGCGCCTCGGACGCGTTCTACCCGTTCCCCGACGCGGTGGAGGTCTGCCTGGAGGCGGGCGTATCGGCCTTCATCCAACCCGGCGGCTCGATCCACGACGCCGACGCAGTCGCCGCAGCCGACGCCGCCGGCGCGACCATGCTGATCACGGGCGTGCGACACTTCCGTCACTGACCTGAAGATCGCTGGAGGGACGACCATGTCGGCGTTCGTCGCCATCACGTTCGCGAACGAGGACTCGGCGACCCGAGCCCTGCACGCCATCCGCTCGCTCGAGAAGGAAGGCCAGATCGGCCTCGAGGACACGGCCGTCGCGACCAAGGACGCCGACGGCAAGGTCCAGGTGAAGAACGAGATGGCCAGCGGCACCGAGTCCGGCGCCCTCGTCGGGGCGATTCTCGGCAGCCTCCTGTTCGTCGTGTTCCCGGTCGGCGCGATCGTCGGTGGGGCCATCGCTGGCGGCCTGATCGGCCGCGCGGTGAAGCCGGGCATCGACGGCAAGTTCGTCAAGGAGGTGGAGGAAAACCTGGCCCCCGGCGGCTCGGCGATCTTCCTCCTGACGAAGGGCGGCAACCCCGGCCTGCTGATCGCCGCGATGCGCCCCTACGAGGGCACCGTCGTCCAGACGACGCTCGACGACGAGGAGGAGCAGGCGCTCCGCGACTCGCTCAAGTAGCGCCCGCTACCCGGGCGCGTGGCGGTCGCGAACGATTGCCACGCTTGACCCTTCCGTGTCCCTCGGGGGATGATCGGTCCGTGGACCGGTTCGGGAGCCTGATGGCGATGCCCCGGCGGCCCCGCTCGCGACAGGCCTGATCCCGCCTGCCGGCCGAGCGTCGGCCGCCGATCCCGTGGCGCCCACGGCGCCGCCTGCCCACGACCCCGTGCTCCCCGAGGACCCCATGCCTGACGACCCACGCCCGCGGTTCTACCTGACGACCGCGATCGCCTACGCCAACAGCCAGCCCGGCATCCACACCCTGTACGAGGTGATCGGCGCCGACGCGATCGCCCGCTGGCACCGAATGCTCGGCGACGACACTCGCTTCCTGACCGGGACCGACGAGCACTCGGTCAACATCGCCACGCGGTCGGCAGAGGAGGGGCGGACGCCCAGGGACTTCGTCGACGAGAACGTCGCGCTGTTCAAGGCGTCGGAGGATCTCCTGGCGATCCGCCCGGACCGGTTCATCCGGACCACCGATCCGGACCATGTCCGGACGGCCCAGGAGCTGGTCCGCCGGGCGTACGCGAAGGGCGACATCTACCTCGGGACGTACGAGGGCTGGTACTGCCCGAACGAGGGATTCCGGAACGCGACGGACGTCGTGGAGACGCCCCGCGGCACGATCTGCCCGAATCACCCCGACGTGCCCCTCCAGTGGCTGACCGAGCAGAACTGGTTCTTCCGCCTGTCGGCGTACCAGGAGCGGCTCGAGCGGCACTTCCTCGAGAACCCGACGTTCGTCCAGCCCGACTACCGGCGCAACGAGATGCTCGGGTTCATCCGCCAGGGCCTCGAGGACTTCTCCATCAGCCGGGCCGGCGCGGGCTGGGGAATCCCGTTCCCGATCGCCGAGAACGGCAAGACTTCGCAGCGCGAGGACGGCTCGTGGGACCCGGAGGCGGGCACGATCTACGTCTGGTTCGACGCCCTGATCAACTACGTGACCGGGGCCGGCTTCGACGACGACCCCGAGGCGTTCGCGCGGTACTGGCCGGCCGACCTCCACGTGATCGGCAAGGACATCCTCCGGTTCCACACGCTGTTCTGGCCGGCGATCCTCTGGAGCGCGGGCCTCGAGCCGCCGCGGCGGGTCTGGGCCCACGGCTGGCTGCTCGCGGCCGGCGGCGAGCGGATGAGCAAGAGCCGCGGCAACTTCCTCGACCCCAACGACTTCGTCGCCGCGTTCGGGACCGACGGCGCGCGGTACGTCGCGCTCCGCGAGGTCCCGTTCGACCGCGACGCCGAGGTGTCGTGGGATGGCTTCGTCCGGCGCTACAACGCCGATCTCGCCAATGACTTCGGCAATCTCGTCAACCGGACCGTGTCGATGGCCAACCGCTACCTCGGCGGCGAGCGGCCGGACCCGGGGCCGGATCCGGCCTCGCCGCCGGCGACCGCCTGGGCAGCGACGGTCGAGCGCGTCCGGACCGCGATCGACGCGTGCCTGCTCCACGAGGCGCTCGGGGCGATCTGGGAGTTCGTCGGCGTGGCGAACAAGAGGATCGATGCCGACCAGCCGTGGGTCCTGGCGAAGGCAGCGAAGCAAGGCGACGAGGCTGCCGCCGCGCGGCTGAGGCTCGTTCTCGGTGACGTGATCGAGGCCTGCCGGCTCATCGCGCTCGCCGCAGCCCCGTTCCTCCCGACGACCGCGCCGAAGGTCCTTGCCCAGCTCGGCTTCGCGTGGCCGTACGCGGACGACGGGAACGGCGGCCCGGCGCTGCTCGACGAGCTGCGCTGGGGCGCCCACGCGGGAGAGGCCGGAACGTTGACCAGCCCGGAGCCGCTCTTTCCTCGCCTCGAAACCGAGACCACGTCAGACTGACGGTCCACATCAGGAGGACCCGCCATGGCTCATGGCCAGATCAATCACATCGAGTTCCCGGCGGACGACCCGCAGCGGGCGATGCGCTTCTACGAAGCCGTCGCCGGCTGGGAGTTCTCGACCGTCGAGGGCATGCCTGACTACTGGGTCTTCCGCTTCGCGGAGGGGTTCGGCGGCGCCGTCGGCAAGCGCGGCACGAGCACCGGCCAGGTCGTCCGCGACTACATCGAGGTCGATTCGATCGAGGACGCTCTCGCCGCGGCCGAGCGGACGGGCGGCTCCGTCAAGGAGCCGAAGCAGGACATCCCCGGCATGGGCTGGTTCGCGGTCGTCAACGACCCCGAAGGCAACGAGGTCGGCCTCTTCCAGAGCTCGCGCGCGAGCTGACGGGCCCGGCCGGCCCTCCGCCGATGCGTCTCGTCGACAGCCACTGCCACCTGCAGGCGGATCGCTTCGACGACGACGTCGACACGGTGATCGCCGCCGCTCTCGACGCCGGCGTCGAGCGGATCCTCGTCCCGGGCTGGAACGCCTGGTCGTCGGCCGCGGCGCTCGATCTTGTTGCGCGCCAGCCCTGGCTCGATGCTGCCGTCGGCGTGCATCCCCATGACGCCGACAAGGCAACCGAGGACGAGTGGGCGGAGATCGCTCGCTCCGCGCTCGACGAGAGGGTCGTGGCGATCGGGGAGACCGGCCTCGACTACGACCGGGTCTTCTCGCCGATCCTTGCCCAGCTCGCGAACCTGCGCCGCAACCTCGCGCTGGCGGTCGAGACGGACAAGCCGGTCATCCTCCATTGCCGGTCCCGGAGCGGCGAGCGCGAGGCCCAGGACGCGCTGCTGCGCGAGCTGCGGGCGTTCGGGTCGCAGCGGCCGCGGGCCATCGTGCACTCGTTCAGCGGCCCGCTCGACTACGCGGAGGCCATGCTCGAGCTCGGCGCGATGATCTCCATCTCCGGCCTTGCGTTCCGGCAGGGCGAGGAGGCGACCGCCGCGGTCGTCCGGCTCGCTCCGGCTGATCGCCTGCTCGTCGAGACGGACTCACCCTTCCTCTCGCCGCCCGGGGCGCCGCGCGCCCGGAACGCGCCCGAGTGGGTCGGCATCACGGCGGCCTGGGTCGCGGATCTGCGCGACATGGACGTCGACGCGCTCGGGTCGACACTGGTCGACGCCTACGATTCCACGTTCCGGACCAGGCGCGCGGCCCCCGCATGAGCGCGGCCGAGCCCCTCCGGCCGCCACCCAACCGCGTCCGGCGGCGCGTCCGGCCGGAGATCGACCTCGAGGAGCCAATCCAGGCCGAGCTGTTCAGCGTCGAACGGCTCGAGGACCATGCCCGCAGCCTCGCCTTGGCGCAGACGATCACGACGGACGCGAGC
>DATBPR010000514.1:0-2305 GCA_036561285.1 Candidatus Limnocylindrales bacterium
CGGCCCGCGACTTCGCGGGCGGCTTCCCGGCCGGGATCGGCGCGACGGCGACGGCCGAGTCGATCCTGATGACCTTTCCCGTCGAGGACTGGTCGTCGAGCGCGGTCGTCGAGATCCGCCAGGAAGCGAGCGGGATCCTCCGCGGCGAGGTCTGGGGCGACGGCGACCTCGACGTCATCGGCCGCCAGGCCGCGCGATCGCTGTCGGTCGACCACGACGGATCGGGCTGGCCGGAGGTCGGCCGGCGCGATCCCGTGATCGGCGCACTGCAGGACCGCCACGGGCTCCTGCGCCCGGTCTGCTTCTATTCGGCGTACGAGGCCGCGACGAGCTTCATGATCGGCCAGCGGATCTCCATGACCCAGACCCGCCGGATCAAGGACCGGTTGGCCGCGATGGCCGGCGACCCCGTTGCGGTGGCGGCCGGCGGGGAGCAGCGGACGTTCCGGCCGTTTCCGCGGCCCCAGGCCGTCGTGGAGCTGGCACAGGTTCCCGGTCTCGCGGCGGTCAAGGTCGAGCGGCTCCGGGGTCTGGCGCGTGCAGCCCTGGATGGGCGGCTCGACACGGAGCGGTTGCGGGCGCTCCCGGTCGACGAGGCCCTCGCCGCGCTCCGCACCCTGCCGGGGATCGGCGAATGGACGGCATCAGGCGTCCTCGCCCGCGGCTGCGGCGTCGCCGACATGATCACCCTCCCCGATCGGATCAGCCGCGACGCGGTCCGCCACTTCTACGGGCTCGCCGAGGTCCCCGACGACGAGGCCTGGCTGCAGATCGCCGCGGCCTGGCGCCCGTACCGCATGTGGGCGACGGTGCTCCTCCACCTGGCGTGGCGCCGGGAGCAGCCGGGCGTCAGCGGCCGAGGCTGACACCTTCACGCAACGCGGGGCAGGCAGGCGGTCGGGCCACGGCGACGTCGCGGCCTCGACGATCGGGGCCCGACACACGGAGGAACCCGACATGGAAGCAACCCCGGACACGATGTCCACCCCGGTGCAGGTCGACGACGACGAAGAGGGCCTGGACGGCAAGTGGATCGAGTCGCCGATCGACGACGCCACCTACGACGTGGTGATGGCGCTCGCGTCGAAGCTCGAGGCGATCGACACCTACCGGACGTACGCTCAGGACGGCAACGCCGGTCTCTGGGAGGAGCTCGCTCGAGACGAGCGTCGCCACGCGGACCGGCTCGTCCTCCAGCTCCGCCAGCAGCTCGCCTGACACGGCCGTGACCGGCCGGGCGCCGGCGCCCAGGTCGATCGCGCCGGGGCCCCGCGCCGGTCGCCATGTCACGCCCGGCCACGCCGGCTCCGGCATCCCGCCACCGCTTGCACGGCGCGAGACAATCGGGCCAGCCCCGGAGGTGGCCGATGGACGCACCGAGCCTCGTCACCCTGGCGGCGGTCGTCGTGGCAGCCGTCGTGATCGTGCCGCGTGTCGTGCTCGAGTCCGCCGGGCGTGCCAGCGACGGGATCGCCGCGCTCTTCGTCCCGCCGGACCGCGCCCTCGGCTGGCCGCGGGGTGTCCAGGAAGGCGACGACCCCTGGGGCTGGCGATCACCGGCCGACGTCACCCGCGTCCAGGCCGCCGCCATGGATGAGCGTTCCCTCGATCGGCCCGTCCTCGTCGACTTCGACGGCCCGGACCCGGCGTGGTTCGTGTCGGATGCGACGATCGTCGATCTCGGGATCGGCGACGTCGTCGTCCCGGTCCGGCGGGTGACCCGGGACTGAACCGGTCTAGGTCCCCGCGTCGCGCTCCGCGGAGAGCCGGCGATCCTCCTCGCGGCCCTTCTCGCGACGCCGGTCGTGCTGGGACAGCGACCGCTTGCGCAGACGGATCGAATGCGGCGTCACCTCGACCAGCTCGTCGACCGCGATGAACTCGATCGCCGATTCGAGGGTGAGCGGCCGGGGCGGCGTCAGCCGGAGCGCCTCGTCGTGGGCGTGGGTCCGGATGTTCGTCAGCTTCTTCTCCTTGGTCGGGTTGACGTCCATGTCGCCCGACCGGCTGTTCTCGCCGACGACCATCCCCTCGTAGACTTCCTCGCCGGCACCGATGAACAGCTCGGACCGCTCCTGCAGGTTGAACAGCCCATAGGCGTTGGAGGTGCCTTGGCGGTCGGAGACCAGGACCCCGCTCGTCCGGTGGGTCACCTCCCCCGCCCACGGCCCGTAGCCCTCGCCGATCTGGTGCAGCAACCCGGTGCCGCGCGTCTCGGTCAGCAGCTGCCCGCGGTAGCCGACCAGCCCGCGAACCGGCATGATGAACTCGAGCCGGACGCGACCGTCGGCGTCGGTGGTCATCT
>DATBPR010000515.1:0-2072 GCA_036561285.1 Candidatus Limnocylindrales bacterium
GGCCGCCGGCAGCGATCGCCTCGGACAGGCCCTCGGGCTCGACGTAGGTCGGGATCGGTTCGCCGGGGGCGATCGCGGGCAGGGCAGTCGCCGGCCCGGGCACGGGCCGTGCCTCGGCGCGCAGCGGCGAGACGCGCGGCACGCCGGCGCGCACCTCGTCCGGCCCCCCGACCACCGGCTCCTCGGCCGCGACCGCGACAGCGACGGCGGCCGCGGGCGTCGCTCCAGCCGCCGCGCCGGCTCCCGGCGACGGCTCCGCCATCACGCCGACGGGCTCGCGAGCCAGGGTCCCGCCCGGATCCGGCCGTCGGTCGCCGCCCCAGCCGTTGCCGTTCCCGCCCCCGCCGCCGTTGCCCCAGCCGTTCCCGCCCGGGCCGCCGCGTCGCGGCGGCCGCCCCCGGTCGCCGGCGGCGACCTCGCGGGCGAACCGCTCGGCCCCGAGCGCGACGGCGTCGTCCCAGTCCATCGCGACGTCCGCGAGGAGCGACACGTCTTCGCCACGATGGTCGACGCGCCCGGCGACGAGGAGGATCGACCCCTCCGTCCACGTCCCGATCGTCTGCTCGTACATCCGCGGGAACACCACGACCTCGATCGTGCCCTGGAGGTCCTCGAGCGTCGCGATCCCCATCGTCGACTTCGACTTGGTGATCACCGTCCGGAAGCCGGTCACGATCCCGCCGATCACGACCCGCTGGCCATCGAGTGACTCGTCCTTCAGGTCGCTGCCGTAGGCGGTCACGAAGGCCGCCACCTGCTCGGCGACCTCGCCCATCGGGTGCTCCGAGAGGTACAGCCCGAGGAGCTCCTTCTCCTTCCGGAGCCGCTCGCGTCGAGGTGCCTCGGTCCGCGGCGGCAGCGCCTCCACGGGCGCCTCCGCGAACATCATGTCGAACGCCGAGAGCTGGCCGGTCGCCTGCTGCTGCTGGACGGCCTGGGCGGACGGCAGGATCGTGGGCAGCGCCTCGATGATCTGGACCGGGTGGCCGAACGCCGACAGCGCGCCGACCCACGCGAGCGCCTCGATGACCCGGGAGTTCACGAGCCGCAGGTCGACCCGCTCGCAGAAGTCGCGGAGGGACTGGAACTCGCCGCCGGCCTCGCGCGCGGCGATGATCGATTCGATCGCGCCCTGGCCGACGTTCTTCACTGCCAGCAGACCGAACCGGATGGCCTTGCCCTCGACTGTGAACTGGACGCCCGAGCGGTGGACGTCCGGCGGCAGCACCTCGATCCCCATCCGGCGGCACTCGGCGATCGCGGCCGCGACCTTCTCCTCGTTCGACCGGAACGCGGTGAGGACGGCGGTCATGTACTCGACCGTGTAGTTCGCCTTCAGGTAGGCCGTCTGGTAGGCGATCAGCCCGTAGCACGTCGCGTGGGCCTTGTTGAAGCCGTACCGCTCGAACGGCTGGAAGGCCGTGAAGACCGCGTCGATCACGTCCGGCCGGACGCCGCGCTCGGCGGCCTGGGTGACGAACTTCTCCTTCTGGGCGCGCAGGACCGAGGACTTCTTCTTGCGGATGGCGTAGCCGAGCGTGTCCGCCTCGGGCCCGGTGAAGCCGCCGAGGGCGATCGCCGCGGCCATGATGTCCTCCTGGTAGACGAAGATCCCGTAGGTCTTCTCCAGGTACGGCTCGAGCAGCGGGTGCAGGTAGGTCACCGGCTCCTGGCCGTGCTTGCGCCGGATGTAGGCGGGGATGTTGTCCATCGGCCCGGGGCGGTAGAGCGCGACCATCGCGGCGAGGTCGTAGACCGAGGTCGGCTGCAGGTCGCGGACGTAGCGGCGCATGCCCGCCGACTCGAGCTGGAAGACCCCGGTCGTCTCGCCCGAGGCGAGCAGCTCGAATGTCGTCGCGTCGTCGAGCGGGATGTGATCAAGGTCGATGGCGATGCCGCGGTTCTCGCGGACGAGGTCCACCGCCTGCCGCAGGATGGTCAGGTTCGACAGGCCGAGGAAGTCGAACTTCAGGAGGCCGAGTGCTTCGACGCCGTGCATCTCGTACTGGGTCATGAGCCCGTCCGAGTTCGTCGCCCGCTGGAGCGGCATGAGCTCGGTGAGCGGCTCGCGG
>DATBPR010000516.1:0-1667 GCA_036561285.1 Candidatus Limnocylindrales bacterium
GTGCTGGCGCCGGCCGGGGCGACGATCGCGCCGGCCGGGTCGATGAACAACGAGCTCGGCCATCCCTACACGGTGCTGCGGGCCGACGAGTCGACCCGGTTCCTGGTGCTCGAGCTCGGCGCGCGGGGGATCGGGCACATCCGCCACCTGACCGAGATCGCGCCGCTGCGCATCGGCGCCGTGCTCAACGTCGGCAGCGCCCACCTCGGCGAGTTCGGCAGCCGCGAGGCGATCGCCCAGGCCAAGGGCGAGCTCGTCGAGGCCCTGCCGGCCGACGGCGTCGCGATCCTCAACGCCGACGACGAGCGGGTGCGCCGGATGTCGTCGCGGACCGGGGCGCAGAGCGTGACCTACGGGTTCGCCGCGGACGCGGACGTCCGCGCGGAGGCAGTCGCCTCGCGTGGCGCCGACGGGATGACGTTCGAGCTCGTCGCGGACGGGGGGCGGGCGGCCGTCGCGATCCCGACGCTCGGCCGGATGGCCGTCCACAACGCGCTGGCCGCCGCGGCGGCGGGTCGGGCGGCCGGGCTGCCGGTCGAGGTCATCGTGGACGCGCTGGCCCTCGGCTGGAGCGCGCCGCACCGGTCGGAGGTCGTCCGGGCCGGCGGCGTGACGATCGTCGACGACAGCTACAACGCCTCGCCCGGTTCGGTGGCGGCGGCCCTCGAGCTGATCGCCGGGCTGCCGGGCCGGCGGGTCGCGGTTCTCGGCGAGATGCTCGAGCTGGGCGCCGAGCACGAGAGCGGCCATCGCGGGGTCGGCGAAGCCGCGGCGGCCGTCCTCGACCGCCTCGTCGTGGTCGGCGTCGGCGCCGGCGGCATCGCCGCCGGGGCGCTCGCGGGCGGGCTGGACCCCGGCGCCGTCTCGATCGTCACCGATCGCGCGCAGGCCCTGGACGTCCTCCGCGAGGACCTCGATCCCGGCGACGTCCTCCTCGTCAAGGCGTCGCGGGGGGTCGCCCTCGATCTGCTCGTCGACGACCTCGTCGCCGCCCTCGGCGGCCCCGAGACGACCTCTCGATGAAGGTCGAGCTCATCCAGGGCCTGCTGCTCGCCTTCGCGATCGTCGTGATCCTGATGCCCCCCTACATCCGACTGCTTCGCACGACGGGGTTCACGAAGCAGATCCGGATCGAGGGACCGGACAGCCACCAGGTCAAGCACGGCACCCCGACGATGGGCGGCGCGCTCCTGATCGTCGTGGTCGTCGTCCTGTACCTGCTCCTGCGCTGGCCCCCCGAGGGTGGGATCTACGCCCCGCTCGGGACGCTCGCGGGCGTCGCGGCCCTCGGCGCGTTCGACGACTACCTGAACGCCAAGACGGGGGAGGGGATCCGCATCCGCCAGAAGCTCCTCTGGCAGATCGTGTTCGCCTTCGCCGCCGCCTTCCTGATCCAGCGGACCTACCAGATCGACCAGATCGCGGTCCCGTTCGTCGGCGCGGTCCACATCGACCCGGTGCTCTACGTTCTCTTCGCGGCCTTTGCGATCATCGCCGCGAGCAACGGGGTGAACATCACCGATGGCCTCGACGGGCTCGCCGGCGGCACCCTCGTGTTCGCCTTCGTCGCGTTCCTGATCGTCGGCCTGCTGAACGTGCCGGCCCAGCCGAACCTGGCCTTCCTCTGCGCGCTGATCATCGGCGCCCTGCTCGGGTTCCTCTGGTTC
>DATBPR010000517.1:0-5739 GCA_036561285.1 Candidatus Limnocylindrales bacterium
GCCCGACCTCCAGGCAGATCCCGTCCTTCGTGACCTCGACCTTGGCCGCGTCGAATCGGGCGTTCGTCATCACCGTCATGCCGCGGCGGGTGAAGCTCCGCTCCAGGGCCTGGCTGACCTCGCGATCCTCCAGCGGCACGATCTGCGGCAGGTACTCCAGCAGCGTCACCTTCGTCCCGAGGTCGTGGTACATCGAGGCGAACTCGCAGCCGACCGCGCCGCCGCCGATGATCACGATGTCCTTCGGGATCGTGGTGGAGGCGAGGACCTCGTCGCTGGTGATGATCCGCTCGCCGTCGACGGTGAGGCCGGGCAGGCTCTTGACCCGGCTGCCGGTGGCGAGGATCACGTCGACCGCCTCGAGGACGCGATCGCCGCCCTTGCCCGGCGTGCCGTCCTCGCCGGGCTGGCTGACCCGGATCTTGTTCGGCCCCTCGAGCCGGCCGCGCCCGGCGATCCAGGTGACCTTGTTCTTGTCGATCAGCGTCTTCAGGCCCGTCCACATCCGCTTGACGACCTGGTCCTTGCGGGCGGCCATCTGGACGTAGTCGATCCCGGGCTCGACGCCGTCGCCGAGCACGAGGCCGAAGTCCTTCGCGTGGCGGACCCGCTCGACGAAGGCCGCGGATTCGAGCAGCGCCTTGGTCGGGATGCAGCCGCGGTGGAGGCAGGTCCCGCCGATCTTGTCCTCGTCGACGAGGGCGACCTTCAGGCCGAGCTGGGCCGCCCGGAACGCGGCGGTGTAGCCACCCGTCCCGGCGCCGAGGACGACGAGATCGAAGTCGTTGGACGAGCCGACCGCCATCGGGTCAGGCGGCCGTCGGAGCCACGGACCCGGGCACGGTCGACGGCCGGGTGGGCAGGTGGATCATCGGTTCGGATGGTACGCGGGGCGTTCGAGAGCCCGCAACCGACCAGGTTGCCCCGGCCGGGACATCGGGCCTCAGCGCGCGTCGTCGGGTGGGTCGATGACCGCGCAGGCATCGGGGTTTATCCCGATCCCGCAGCCGACGAGCACGGCCCGGATCGTCCCGTCCTCGAGGCGCAGGACAGCGGCGACCGTCGGCCCGCCGCCGCGAGCGAGCAGAATCTGCTCGCCGTTCGCGTTCCGGTAGTCCGCCGCGTGGATCTCGATCTGGCGGACCGGCGCGTGGCCCGGCGCCGCGGCGTCCAGCCACGATCGGGCGAACGCGATCTCGGCATCGCACGTGCGGCCTCCGCATTCGACCCGTTCGCCGATCGGGATGCCGTCGACCCTCGGGGCGGAGCCACACGCGGCCACGAGCGCGGTGAGGGCCGTGAGAACCAGCCAGCCGCGAATCACCCGAGCCCGTCGCGACCGGCGTGGGGTCAGGCCGAGCCGATCCATGCGGGCAGTCTGCCGGACCGGGCCGCCCTCGTGCGCGTTGCCGGATGCCCAGGACCCGGCCGGGGCCGGTGTAGACTCGCGGCGCCTCGGTCGGCGCGGTCCGGCGCCCGATCGAGCTCCTGAGCCCGTGCTGGAGCGACAGTGGACGGCACGACCCTCCTGATCGACCTCGCTCTCGTCGTCGGGTCCTACCTGTGCGGGTCGATCCCGGTCGGCGTCCTCGTCGCCCGGCTCACGGGTGGCGTCGACCCACGGACGATCGGCTCCGGGCGGACAGGCGGGACGAACGCGCTGCGGGCGCTCGGCCGGGGCCGGGCGGCGCTCGTCGTCGCCGGCGATCTCCTGAAGGGCGCGGTCCCGGTGCTGGTCGCCGGCCAAGTCTCGGGAACGCCCGTGGTCGTCGTCCTGTGCGGCCTCGCCGCGGTCGCCGGCGCGATCTGGTCCGTGTTCGTCGGGTTCCGGAGCGGTCGCGGGGTCGGGACCGGTGTCGGGACGATGCTCGTGATCCAGCCGCTCGCGGTATTGCTTGCGCTTCCGGTGTTCATCGCCGTGATCCTGATCACCCGCTACGTGTCTCTGGGGTCGCTGCTGGGCTCGGCGGCGCTCTTCCCTGCCATGCTCCTGATCTGGGCTGTGGCGTCCGGGACGGTGCCCCCGTCGTATCTCGTCTACACGGTCCTGGGCGTGGCCCTGATCTGGATCGCCCATCGCGACAACATCGACCGCCTGATCCACGGGACCGAGCGCAAGTTCGACCTGGGCCTGCTCACGGGCGGTCGCGCGGGCGGTGGCGGCGGAGGCGCGGCGGAGCCGTAGTCGCGCGTTCCGTCGGAGCTGCGCCTCTCCCGCTCGTAAGGTTCCCGGCCCCGCGGAAGTTGTCGAATGCCGTGCAGGCGCACCTTCGGGGCGGACGACCGGCACAGCGCGACTCGAGTTAGCCGTGCGCGGCTAACAATTGGTCAAATCAGGCCAAGATGCCAGCCCGGCGACGCGCAGTGCACGCGTGGACGGGAATTGCACAACATCGACGTCCGGAAGGAGAACGCGGCCCGACTGCGTTCGTCGCGCAGACGTGCGTCAGCGCAAGGCGCGACCGAGCACCGGAGCGAGCGGGCTCAGACGCCCGTGAGCGAGGAGCGAAGATCGCAACGCCGCGATGGCGTGCGAATGCGCAACAGCCGGAGGGTTCGCCACGAATCAAGCGACCCGGGTCGGCTGACAACCCGGGTCGGGGATCTCGAGAGTGGCTCGGCGGGCCCTGGGCAGGCCCGCACCGAGAGGATGGGAACTAGTAGGCGCTGCCTCGCATCGTCCGGAAGCAATCCGAGCAATAGACGGGCTTGCCGCTGGTTGGGCGGAACGGGACCTGGGCTTCCTTGCCGCAGTTCGAGCAGGTCGCGGCGAACATCTCGCGCGGCCCACGATCGCGATACCCACCACCGTTCGAGCCGTAGCTGCTGCTTCCGCCGCCGCTACCACCGGTGCTGCCGCTGCCGTAGCTGCTGTAGCCACCGCCGGCGGAATACCCGCCGCTGGCGCCATAGCTGCCGTAGCTGCTGGACCCGGCGCCGCTACCGGTGCCGCTGTTCCGGGCTGCCTTGCGGCTGGCTCGGCACGACGCGCATCGGCGAGGCTCGGTGAACCCGCGCTGGGCGTAGAAGTCCTGCTCACTCGCGGTGAACACGAACTCCTGCCCGCAATCCGCGCAGGTCAGGGTCTTGTCGCTGTACACGAAACGAAAACTCCTCTCGGTAGCCGCGCGATCCCATCGGGTTTTCTCGCGTCAGCCGTGAGAGGAGTCCGAGTCATCGTCGAGCTACTGTGCGTTCTAGCCACGGACGCTTCCGTGGCGCTTCCGCGCGGGAGTCTAGACGACCCGCGACGGAGTTGTACAGGGGTATTTTCGCTCAGGACGGCCGATCGGGCGCCCACCGTCGGGCCCGGAACCGTGCCCGGCCGATCGAACCATCCGGTCAGTCGGCCGCGGCCCAGCCACGAGCCCGTTCGACCCCCCGCTGCCAGGCCCGGTACGAGGCGGCCCGCTGGGCCTCCGCGAGCCTCGGTTCGAACCGTCGCTCGACCCGCCGGACGCGGGCGATCTCGCCCGGATCGGCCCACAGCCCGACCGCCAGGCCGGCCAGCGCCGCTGCGCCGAAGGCGGTCGTCTCGCGCACCACCGGGCGATCGACCGGGCGCGCCACCTGGTCGGCAACCATCGAGCAGACGAGGTCGCCGGCTCCGCCGCCGTCGATCCGGAGCTCGGTGAGGGGCCGCCCAAGATCCGCGTCCATCGCCTCCACGACGTCTCGGACCTGGAACGCGATCGATTCGAGGGTGGCCCGGGCGAGCTGGCCGCCGGCGCTCCCCCGCGTCAGACCCAGGATCGCGCCACGAGCGTCGGGATCCCAGTACGGCGCCCCGAGCCCGACGAAGGCGGGCACGACGACGACCCCGCCGCTGTCCGGCACCGACGCGGCGAGCCGTTCGACCTCGCCCGAGGTCTCGAACAGGCCGAGGCCGTCGCGCAGCCACTGGACCGCGGCACCGGTGACGAAGACCGATCCCTCGAGGGCGTGGACGATCGGCGCGTCCGGCCCGAGCCGCCAGGCGATCGTCGAGAGGAGCCCGTTCGCGGAGCGGACGACCGGCTCGCCGGTGTTCGCGAGGAGGAACGCCCCGGTCCCCAGCGTGACCTTCGCCTCGCCCGGCGCGAAGCAGGCCTGCCCGAAGGTCGCCGCCTGCTGGTCGCCGGCCGCTCCGGCGATCGGGATCGCCCGGCCGAACAGATCCGGGTCCGTCGTCCCGTACACCTCGGCACAGCTCCGGACCTCGGGCAGCAGCGAGGCCGGAACCTCCATGAGCGCGAGCAGCTCCGCGTCCCAGGCTCCGCTCCGGATGTCGAGCAGGAGCGTCCGCGACGCATTGGAGACGTCCGTGACATGGGCCCGGCCACCGGTCAGCCGCCAGACCAGGAAGGACTCCACCGTTCCCGCCGCCAGCTCGCCGCGTTCCGCCCTCGCGCGGAGGTCCGGGCCCTCGACGAGGATCTGCCGGATCTTCGGTCCGGTGAAGTAGGCGTCGAGCGGCAGGCCGGTCCGCTCTCGCACGAGCCGCTCGTGCCCGGCCGCGCGCAGCGCCTCGCAGAAGGGCGCCGTGACCCGGCTCTGCCAGACGATCGCGTCGGCCACGGACGCTCCGGACTCACGATCCCAGACGACCGCGGTCTCGCGCTGGTTGGTCACGCCGATCGCGGCGATCCGATCGACCCCGCCGGCGGCGTCGATCGCCTCGCGCGCGGTCCCCAGCTGGGCGTCCCAGATCGCCTCGGGATCGTGCCGGACATCACCCGGCGACGGGTAGCGCTGCTCGAACTCCCGTTGGGCGACCGAGACCACGGCACCGGAACGATCGAACACGATCGACCGGGCGCTGGTCGTTCCCTCGTCGAAGGCGAGGACCAGGTCCGGTGGCACTCAGGCCACCGAGAACTCGCGACGGGCGCCTTCGAGGAACGTGGACACCTCGGACGCCTGGCGCGCCTCGTCCCAGCCCAGCTCCGCCCCGAGGATCGCGGCCACCCGGGGAGCGACCTCGGTGCCACGATCCGGCAGCTCCTGGACGAGCCGCGTTCGGCGGGCAAGGACGTCGTCGACGCCGAGCGCGAGCTCGTGCCGGGCAGCCCACAGGACCTCGACCTCGAGATGGTCCTCGCCGTCCACGAGGCGGCTGAGCAGCCCGCACTCGCGTCCCAGGGCGAGCACCTCCGTCGCCTGGGTGCCGTGCCGTGCGACGAGGCGGTCGGCGACGGGAACGTCCAGCTCATGCTCCGCCACCAGCCCGGCCGCGAGATCGGCGAGCTCGGGGCGATCGGCGGCCCCCACGAGCCGCCTCGTGGCCGTCCGGCTCGGACGCGCCGCCGGCCGCTCCCCGAGCACGCCGATCGCCGCGTCGACCGTCTGCTCGGCCATCGCGCGGTAGGTCGTGTACTTGCCTCCGCTGACCCGCACGAGGCCGTTCGCCTCCACGACGACGCGGTGCTCGCGCGAGGCCCGGATCGTCGATGCGGCGTCGCCGGACGGGGCGATCAGCGGCCGCAGCCCGGCATACGTGCCGACGACGTCGTCGCGCGTCAGTCCGACATCGAGCACCCGGTTCACCGCCGCGAGGAGCTCGTCGACCTCGTCGTGGCCGGCCGTTGGCCGGTCGATCGGCCCGCCGTAGGGCGCGTCGGTCGTGCCGATCAGCCAGAAATGCGGCCACGGGACGAGGAACACGACCTTGCCGGGGACCCGGATGGTCAACCCGGAGGACGAGGCGATGCGATCGCGGCGGACGATGATGTGGGACCCGCGGCTGGGCCTGATCGCCAC
>DATBPR010000518.1:0-2314 GCA_036561285.1 Candidatus Limnocylindrales bacterium
CGATCCTCGGCTATGCCCGCTGGCGGACCTGGATCTGACGGGGGTCAGCCCTCGTCCATGACCCGGAGGGCGAAGCCGAACTCGGCGCCGCCATTGGCGCCGTTGCGGGCCCAGATCCGGCCGCCCATCGCCCGGACGAGCCGGGCGCAGACGAACAGGCCGATCCCCGCGCCCGGCGCCTTGCGGGCGGTCTCGGCGGCGCGGTAGAACCGCTCGAACAGCTTCGCGGCCTCGTCGGGCGGAAAGCCCGGACCGTCATCGAGGATCCGGATGATCACCTCGCCGTCGTCGGCCTCGCCCTCGACCCGGACGGTCGCACCCGAGCCGCCGTATTTCGCGGCGTTGGATAGGAGGTTGCGGACGACCTGCTCGACGTATGTCGGATCGGCCGTGACCGTCGGCAGGCCGCCGGACAGGGCGAGCTGGAAGTTGACGCCCGGCCACCGGCTTTCCTCGGACGCGACGACGCCGGGCAGGACGCGCTGCAACAGGACCGGCTCCGCCCCGACGTCGCCACCCTCCTCCTCGAACCGGGTCATCGCCACGACGTCCTCGACGAGGCGATGGAGCCGCTCGGACTCGATCGCCATGTCGTGGAAGATCTCGGCCCGCGTCTCCGCCGGCAGCTCGCCCGGCCGCGAGAGGACCTTGGCCCCGGCGTAGATCGTCGTGACCGGCGTTCGCAGCTCATGGGACAGGACGCCGATGAACGTGTCCCGCACGACCTGCCGCTGGCGCGACTCGGTGACGTCGCGGAGGACGACGATCGTCTCGTCGCGGAGGTCCGCCTCGCCGTCGGCCCGGACCGGCCAGGTCGAGACCTCGATCCAGCGCTCGTCGCCTCGCCGCGCGCGCAGCTCGACCGGTCCGCCGGCCCGGCCGAGGACCGGCGCGGTGTGCTCGGGATCCTCCAGCTCGGCGAGGATCTCGTCGTAGGTCGCCTCGTCGACGTCGGGGAAGACGTCCTCGGCGGCCGGGTTGGCCAGGATGATCCGGCCGTCTCGATCGCAGACGACGACGCCCTCGCCCATCGCCCGGATCACCGCGTTGAGCTCGGCGGCCCGGGCGTGCTCGGCGAGCGCGAGCCGCCGCAGCGCCTGCTCGGTCGCGATCCGCTCGCGCAGGTCGCGGGCAACCGCGAGGATGCGCGGCGGCTCGCCGCCCACCGCGACGCGCTGGAGGCGGACCTCCACCGGGATCGCGTCGCCGGCCGGCCGGACGAGCCGGATGGACTCCGTGCGAGCGTCGGCTTCGCCGGCCGCAAGGGCCGCGATCGCCTCCTCGAGACGAGCCCGGTCGCCGCCCTCGACCTGGTCCGCGAGACGCGACGCGAGGAGGTCTTCGACCGGCCGGCCGAGCTGCTCGACGGCACCCTGGTTGGCATAGCCGATCCGGCCGTCCTGGAGCTCGAGGACGAGCACGGCATCGCTGGTCGCGTCCAGCAGGCGCTTGAACCGGACACCCTCCCGGAAGAGCCGGGCGTTCTCGATCGCGCTCGCGGCGCGCGCTGCGAGCGCCTCGGCGAACGCGACGTCCTCGGGCTCGAACCGCCGGCCGGACTCGCCATCGACGAGGGTCAGCACGCCGGTCACCCGGCCCGCGGCGATCAGCGGGACCATGATCACCGACCGGAGCTGGATCGCCCGTAGCAGGTCTCGGTGGCGATCGTCGACGGCCGCGGCATCGACCTGCTCGGGCGTGATGTCCGGCAGATACTCGGTCCGGCCGTCGCGGAGCACCGCCGCCGCGCCAGTGGGCGCGTCCGGATCGGCCGGATAGTCGCTCGACGCCTCGACCGCGAGCGCGATCAGCTCGGGGTCGCGATGGGCGACGGCGATCCGGCGGGAGACGCCCTCCTCGGCCACCTGGACCGTGCACCAGTCCGCAAAGGTCGGGACCATGAGGTCTGCCACGGTCTGGACGGTCTGCTCGTAGTCGAGGGACGAGGCAAGGACCTCCCCGGCCCGGGCCAGGAACTGCTCCCGGAGCTGGGCCGCGATCCGCTCGGTGATGTCGGTCGCCGTCTCGATCACGAGATCCACGCCGCCCGACCGGTCACGCATCGGGCTCGCGCTGATGCTGTACGAGCGGCGCTGTCCCTCGGCGTTCTCGATCGTGAGGATGTCGTTCCGGACCGACTCGCCGCGCATCGCCCTGCGGAGGGGCCAGTCCTCCGGCCCGAGCTCGCTGCCGTCCTCGCGATAGCCCGGGTAGCCGAGGTACAGCGGCTGCTCGCCGATCCGGAACCGGATGTGTGGGAGGCGGCGAGCCGCGTCGTTCGCGAACAGGAGGCGACCGTCGGACGCGTCGACGA
>DATBPR010000519.1:0-3643 GCA_036561285.1 Candidatus Limnocylindrales bacterium
GAGATCGGCGGACGGGTCGAGCGGGTCGAGACGCGCGAGGATGCCGGCCTCTAGGTCGATCCCTCGGGACGAGGGAACCGGCGACGACCGGCGTGGGTACGATCCGGCCGTGCGGAACGAGTGGGATGCGACCGTCGTGGGGCTCGGGGCGATCGGCTCGGGCGCGGCGTATTGGCTGAGCCGGCGGCTCGGCGACCGCGTCCTGGGCGTCGAGCAGTTCGCCCTCGGCCACTCCAACGGCGCCGGCCAGGACCACAGCCGGATCATCCGGCTGAGCTACCACCGTCCGGACTACGTCCGCCTCGCGCGCCGCGCCTACGAATCCTGGGCGGAGGTGGAGCGCGAGAGCGACGCGACGATCGTGACCCGGACGGGCGGCCTCGACATCGGCCCGCGCGATGCCGCGATCCCGCTCTCGGACTATGTCGAGGCAATGACCGCGGAGGGCGTCCCAGTCGAGCAGCTCGACGGGCCGGAGATCGCGCGGCGCTGGCCCCAGTGGCGCCTCGGCGACGAGCACCACGGGCTGTACCAGGCGGATGCCGGGATCGTCGATCCGAACCGCGGCAACGCCGCCCACCAGGCGCTCGCCCGGGCCCATGGGGCCGAGCTCCTGCCGGAGTCTCCCGTGACCCGGCTGCGGCCGCTCGCGGACGGCTCGACGGAGGTCGTCCTCGCCGACGGGCACGTCCATCGCGCCGCTCAGGTCGTCGTCGCGGCCGACGCCTGGACGAACGATCTCCTGGCACCGTTCGGCCGGCGCCTGCCGCTGACGATCATCCAGGCCCAGGTGACGTACTTCGCCTCGCCGGATCCCGCTCTCTTCGCCCCGGACCGTTTCCCGATCTGGATCTGGATGGACGATCCGTCGTTCTACGGCTTTCCGACCTACGGCGAGCCCGGTCCGAAGTCCGCGGAGGACGTGGGCGGCGACGAGGTCACGCCGGCCACGCGGACGTTCGACCGCAACGAGGCCGGCTTCACCCGGCTCACGGACTTCCTGGCCCGGTACCTGCCGGACCAGCTCGGACCGGAGATCTACACGAAGACCTGCCTGTACACCCTGACCCCGGATCGCGACTTCGTCGTGGACCGCCTGCCCGAGCACCCCGGCGTCCTCGTCGCCCTCGGAGCCGCGCACGCCTTCAAGTTCGCCTCGGTCCTCGGCCGGATCCTCTCGGAGCTGGTCGTCGACGGTGCGACGCCGTCCGCCGGCGAGATCGAGCGGTTCGGGATCGACCGGCCGATCCTGCTCGAGACCAATCCGGCGACCAGCTTCCTCGTATGAGGTCCCCGATGGGCCCGACGAACGATCCCGATCACAGCCCGCGCAAGCCGCCGCGACTCCGGCCCGGCGATACGGTCGGCGTCCCCGCGCCGGCGAGCAGCTGGGAGAACCGGAGCGAGCTCCTGCGGGGCGTCGCCGCACTCGAGGCGTGGGGCCTCCGGGTGAAGCTCGCCGACCACGTCAACGACCGCCACGGCTACATGGCCGGCCGCGACGAGGACCGCGCCGCAGACTTCCATGCCCTGCTCCGCGACGCGGAAGTCCGTGGAATCGTCTGCCTCCAGGGTGGCTACGGGACGCCGCGGCTGATCCCGCTCCTCGACGAGGCGGCGTTCGCGGCGAACCCGAAGATCCTCTGCGGCTACAGCGACATCACGACCCTCCACCTCGCCCAGTCGCGGTGGGGCGACGTGATCAGCTTCTACTCGAACGGGGTCGCCGGGATCGGGGACCCGGAGGTGACCGAGTTCTCGAAGGCCCACCTGCGGCGGGCGCTCTTCAGCGACGAGCCGTTCGGCCCCATCGGTCCGAACCCGGACGATCCGTACGTCCGGACGATCGTCGGCGGGCGCGCGACGGGCCGGCTCGCCGGCGGCTGCGCGGGGCTGATCAGCAGCGCCGTCGGAACGCGGCTCCAGCCCGACTACCGGGGCCGGATCGTCGTCCTCGAGGAGATCGAGCTCGAGGGCTACTGGTTCGACGGCTACGTCACCCATCTCCGCAACACCGGGCTGCTCGACGGCGCCGTGGGGATCGTCATCGGCGACATCAAGACGAAGTGGTCCGGTGGGATCGCTGAGCTGTCCGCCGAGGACATCGTCGAGGAAGTGCTCGCCCCCCTGGGGCTGCCGCTGATCTTCGGCCTGCCGATCGGCCACAACAAGCACCACGCGACCGTTCCGTTCGGCGCCCTGGCGACGCTCGACGCCGACGCGGGGACGCTCGTCGTCGAGGAGGTCGTCACCGCGGACTGACCGCGCCGCACGGTCGCTGGCGCACCGTGCGATCCTCCCTTGCAGCACCCACCGCGCCGTGCCATTCTCCCCGGCGCACCATCGAACCGGGGAGGAGTCGTGGCCGACCGACCCGTGTCGAGCGCGGGTCGCACGAGGAGGAGAACGTCGATGCGAACGCCCCTGCGAGGCCGTGCCGCCCGGGTGGCCGCGGCCGCCGCTCTCGTCCTGGCGACCATCGGGCCCGCCGCCGCTCCGGCGGCCGCCGCCGGCCCCGTCGTCCTCACGGTCGGAACGACCCAGGACCTCGACGCGTCGAACCCGTTCAACACCGCGCTCGTGTCCGGCTACGAAGTCTTCCAGCTGACCTACGACCTGCTCGTCGAGTTCGACCAGAACACCAAGCCGGCGCCGGGCTTCGCGGACAGCTGGCAGCGGTCGTCGGACCGGGTGACGTTCCACATCCGCGACGGGATGAAGTTCTCCGACGGGACCCCGGCAACCTCGAAGGACGTCTGCTTCTCGTGGGGCCTCGCGATGGACGCGATCAAGAACGGCGCGAACATCGGCTACGGCTACCTGGACCCGAACGTCAAGGACGCCGGCGTCACGAAGATCGAGTGCCCCGACCCGAGCACGTTCATCGCCTACACGACCGACCAGTCGGACCGGATCTACCAGGTCTACGTGCCGATCCTGCCCGAACACCTCTGGAACAAGTTCAACTACAAGACGATCGCCGACCAGAAGTTCGATCCGCCGCTCGTCGGCACCGGCCCGTACACCCTGGCCGAGTGGAAGACCGGGCAGTTCGCGCGCTTCGTCCGCAATCCGAACTACTGGGGAACCAAGGGGTTCGAGGACGAGGTCGTCATCCGGTTCTTCCCCGATCAGACCGACGTCATGGTCCAGGCCCTGAAGTCGGGCGAGCTCGACTACGCCCATGACGTCAACCCGGACCAGTTCAAGGCCCTCGCGGCCGACCCGGCGTACACCGCCGTCGCCGGCAAGGCCAACGGCTGGAGCCAGCTGGCGTTCAACACGTACGGGACCGGCACCGGCAAGACGATCAAGGGCGGTGGGCCCTCGACCCAGGCGCTGCTCGACCCCGCCTTCCGGGACGCCCTCGGCTACGCCGTTGACCACAAGACGCTCGTCGACCGCGTGCTCGGCGGCTACGGCGACGTCGGGACGACGATGGTGCCCCCGATCCTGACCGACTGGCACGTCGAGCCGGACCATCCGCGCACCTTCAGCATCGACACCGCCAATCAGAAGCTCACCGCGGCCGGGTATCCGCTCGACGCGAACGGCAAGCGTCTCGACAAGCAGGGCAAGCCGATCGTGCTCCGCCTCGTCCATCCGAACACGAACGACAGCTACGCGAAGTCCGCGCAGTTCG
>DATBPR010000520.1:0-3140 GCA_036561285.1 Candidatus Limnocylindrales bacterium
GGCCGCGGCGAAGTCCCAGAACGACAGCGCGCCGTGCTCGTGGAGGAGGACCGAGATCGCCCGCGTGTCGCTGAGGATCCCGGTGACGTTCGACGCCGCCGAGAACGAGCCGATCTTCAGCGGCCGGTCGGCGTACTCGCGGAGTGCCGCCTCCAGCCGCGCGAGATCGATCCGGCCGTCCTGGTCCTCGCCGATCGTGATCACGTCGACGACGGATTCGCGCCAGGGCAGCTCGTTCGAATGGTGCTCGTACGGGCCGATGAACACGACCGGCCGCTGCTCCGGCGGGATGTGGGCCCGGAGGCCGAAGCGCTCGTCGAGGCCGGCGGGGATCCGCAGCTCGAGCACCCCGACGAGGAGGTTGATCGCGCCGGTCATGCCGGCGCCGGTGAAGATCACCGCGTGGTCGTCCTTCGTGCCCCCGACCGCGTCGCGGATGATCGCCCGGGCGTCCTCACGGAACCGCGTCGTCTGGAGCCCGGTCCCGGACGATTCGGTGTGGGTGTTCGCGTACAGCGGCAGGACCGCCTCGCGGATCCAGTCCTCGACGAACGTCAGCGCCCGACCGCTCGCCGTGTAGTCGGCGTAGGTCACGCGGCGCAGCCCGAACGGCCCGACGACCGCCTCGTCGTCGCCGATGACGCACGCGCGGATCCGCTCGATCAGGGCGTCGGCGTCGCGCGGCGGGTTCGTCACGGGCGCCATCGTACGCGAGCCGCAGGCCGCCGCCCCGCGCGACGATCCTGCCGCCTCCCGGCAGGAATTCGCCCTACCCTGTCGGCATGCGGATCGCGACCTGGAACGTCAACTCGCTGAAGGCCCGGACCGAGGCCGTCGAGAAGTGGGTCGAGCGCGCCCGGCCGGACGTCCTGCTGATGCAGGAGACGAAGCTCGCCGACGCCGACGCCCCGGAGATGCCGTTCCGGATGCTCGGCTACGAGCTCGTCCACCACGGCGAGGGACGCTGGAACGGGGTCGCGATCGCGAGCCGCGTCGGGGCGACCGACATCGTCACGAACTTCGGCGACGGGCCGGTCCGCGACAGCACTGCCGGCGCCGCCGTGGCCGTCGGCGAGGACGACTTCGACCCGTTCGACGAGGCGCGGATGGTCTCCGCCGTCTGCGGCGGGATCCGGTTCGTCAGCCTGTATGCGCCGAACGGGCGCGTCGTCGGCAGCCCGTTCTACGAGGGCAAGCTGCGCTGGTTCGAGCGGCTCCGCCGCTGGCTCGACGAGACGGCCTCCCCGGACGAGGCGCTCGTCCTCGGCGGCGACCTGAACGCGACCCCGACCGACGCCGATGTCTGGGACGCCGTCGCCGCGCACGGCGGGACGCATGTCTCCCCGCCCGAGCGGGAGGCCCTCGCCGCGCTCCGCGACTTCGGCCTGGTCGACGCCTACCGCGCCGCCGCGGGCGACGCGCCGGGCCGCTTCTCGTGGTGGGACTACCGGGCCGGGATGTTCCACCGCAACGAGGGCATGCGGATCGACCTGCTCTACGTCACGAAGCCGGTCGCCGACCGGATCGTCTGGGCCGAGATCGACCGCGAGGCGCGGAAGGGGCCGCCGATCCCGTCCGACCATGCCCCGGTCGTGGTCGACCTCGACGAGGTCGGGCTGGCGTTCGACGCCGGCTGGGATGGCGCGCTCGCCCGGATCGCCGCCCGGACGCCTCCGAGCCGTCGGAAGAGCCCGGCCCAGGTCCGCTACGAGGAAGAGCGAACAGCCCGCAACGGCTGACGCGAGGCAGTCCGCCCGCCCGACGGCGTGAGCCGGCCGGGTCAGTCGAGGTGGAACATCTCATCGAGGCGCTGGTGGAAGCCGGTCGCCGGGTCCGTCAGGGGATCGATCAGCCGCGTCATGTCGGCCTGCCAGCGGTCATTGACCGGGCTGGCCGCCATCGTGTCCTGGAACCGCCGCAGGTCGTCGACCTCGAGATAGCCGAACAGGTCCTCGCCGTGGAGGTAGATCGAGTAGTTCCGCGCCCCGGCGGCCCGGAGCGCCGCGAGCATCTCCGGCCAGACATCGGCGTGCCGGGCACGGTACTCCGCCTCGGCTCCCGGCAGCAGCCGCATCACGAACCCGATGCGTTCCATCGTCGCTCCTCGCCGTCATGAACGACCCCGGGCCGATGGCCCGGGGTCGTCCGCTGTTTCCGCGTTTCACGAAGATCCGTCGATCAGGACGGACCCCAGTTCTGCGCGTCGATGTTGTCCTTGTTGAAGGTCAGCGGCGGGCCGAGGATGATCGTGCTGTCCTTGCCGATCGTGTACGGCGCGCCGTTGTTCAGGCTCGGGACGGTGAGGGTCTCACCCTCCTTGCCGGTGATGGTTCCCTTGACCAGTGCGTCGGCGACGTAGACGGTCAGGTAGCCGAGGTCCGGGACGCTCCAGAGCCCGAACTCCGGCGCGGTGCCGTCCTTGACGTACGCGGCCATCTGCTTCGGGAACCCGAGGCCGGTGACCTTGACGCTGTCCGACTTCTTCTGCCCGGACACGACCTGCGCCGCGGCCAGGATGCCGACGGTGGTCGGCGCGATGATCACCTTGAGGTTCGGGTGGGTCTGCAGGAGGCCCTGGGCCTGGGTGGTGCTCTTCTGCGGGTCGTCATCGCCGTAGACGGTGTCCACGAGCTTCAGGCCCTTGTACTTGTCCCCGGCCAGGATGGTCTTCATGCTGTCGATCCAGGCGTTCTGGTTCGTCGCCGTGGCCGCGGCCGAAAGAACCGCGATCTCACCGGTGCAGCTCGGGGCGAGGTCGCAAGCCCAGTCGGCCATCGACTGGCCGATGAGGCTGAAGTCGGTCTGGTTGACGAAGACGTCGTAGGCCCCAACCGCGGGACTGGAGTCATACCCGACGACCTTGATCCCGGCTGCCTTCGCGGCGGTCAGGGCGGGGACGACCGCGTTCGGATCGTTCGCCGAGATCGCGATCGCGCTGACGCCCTTGGTCGTGGCGTCCTGGATGAACGACGCCTGGGCCTCGGTCGCGGAGCTCGGTCCGACCTGGGTGACCGCGCCGCCGAGCTCGCCGGCCGCCTTGTCGGCGCCGACCTTGGCGGCGTCGAAGTACGGGTTATTGATCTGCTTCGGGATGAACGTCACCGTCAGCCCGGACGCCTGGCTCGCCGAGCTCGACGCTG
>DATBPR010000521.1:0-4486 GCA_036561285.1 Candidatus Limnocylindrales bacterium
ATGGCATCGGTGGTCGGATCGACGGCCGAATCGATTGGCCGGTCGGCAGGCGTGCCGGGCAGGGCACGTGCGATGTCCATGGAACTCGACCCCCAGGAGACTACACTGTCGGTACCAGATAAGTCTCTCGCGAGAAAGATACCATGTCAAGAACAATCTTCTCGGCTACCATGGGGCCATGGCTGACGACACGACCGACCAGGTGCTCTCCGGCTGGAATCAGGCGCGCCCGGATCTCGCGGTGCAGGAGCTGCAGGTGACGGCCCGCCTGTCACGCATCGGGCCGCACCTGGCCCGGCGCCAGGAAGAGGTCTTCGGCCGGTTCGGGCTGAATCGTGGCGAGGTCGGTTTGCTGAGCTCCCTCCGGATCGCCGAGCCGCACCGGCTCTCGCCGACGCGGCTCGCACGCGGGCTCATGCTCTCGTCGGCCGGCGTGACCAGCCGGATCGACCGGCTCGAGCGGCGTGGGCTCGTCCGCCGGCTGCCCGACCCGAACGATCGTCGCGGGGTGATCATCGAGCTGACGGAAACCGGCCTCGACGTCGTGGACGCGGCAGTCGCCGCCAACAGCATCAGTGATCGCCAGCTCCTCGAGCGGCTCGAACCCGACGAGCTGGTGACGCTCGAGGGCCTGCTCCGCAAGCTCCTCGCCGGCCTCGAGATCCCGGAGTGACCGCCGGCCGGCGCTGAAACCCGGCGCGGCGGAAGCGGCGTATCGCCTTCGCCCGGTCTCCCCGAATCCAGCCACCAACCGGCTGGTCGATTACCAGGGGAACCGAGGCATGCAAGGAATGGAGCCGCTCCACATGCACGCGCCCCGCATCATCGATCTCCGATCCAACGCCGCCGGCCGGCACCGACTGCCGGCGGCCGTCGCCGCCGGCTCGCTCGCGCTCGTCGCCCTCGCCCTGTCTGGTGGACCGGTGGCTGCCGCCGCTCCGAAGGTCACGGCCGAGGTCGCCGGCGGAACCCTGTTCGTCTTCGGCAGCCCGAGGTCGGACCTGATCACCCTTCGCCTGGATCCGCGCAACTCGGATGTCCTGAACGTCGACGTCGGCGACAACGGGACGATCGACTTCAGCTTCTTCCGGAGCACGTTCGACACGATCCTCGTCGAGGCCGGCAACGGCGACGACACGATCCGGATCGACCAGACCAACGGGACCTTCACCGACACCGAGCGGACGGTGGTCTTCGGCGGGAACGGCGATGACACGTTCATCGGCGGGAGCGGCAACGAGCTGTTCGTCGGCGGACGCGGCGACGATGTCGCCGACGGCAACGGCGGCGCGGACACCGCCATCCTCGGTCAGGGCAACGACACGTTCGTGTGGGACCCGGGCGACGGCTCCGACGTCGTCGACGGCGGCCGCGGCTTCGACAGGCTGGTCTTCAACGGGGCCGGCGGCAACGAGATCATGGCGGCCACCGCCAGCGGCGACCGGGTGCGCTTCACCCGGAACCTCGGCAACATCGTGATGGATCTCGGCGGCATCGAGGCGATCGACGTCAACGCCCTCGGCGGGACCGACTCGGTCACCGTCAACGATGTCACCGGCACCGACCTGGCCCAGGTCAACGTCGATCTCGCGGCGAGCCTCGGTGGCTCGACGCCGGACGACCAGGCCGACACGGTCACGGTCAAGGGCACCGACGGGATCGACACGATCGCCGCGAACGCCGACGGCGCAGCCGTCGACGTGACCGGTCTCGCTGCATCCGTCCGGATCACCCACGCCGATCCGGCCAAGGACGCCCTCGTGATCGACACCCGGGGTGGCGCCGACCACGTGGCGCTCGACGCAGCCCTTCCGGGTCTCATCGGCGCGACCGTCCAGTAGCAATCTCAATCGGCGGGAGCCGTCCGGCTCCCGCCGATTTCCGGCAGCACGACCCGGCCCGGGCGGCAATCGCCGCCCGGGCCGATCCATGAACCGGCGGCATGACCGCGATCCGGGCGGCCGCCCGGTCTCTGTCGCCGGCGGAGCCCGCGGAGGCCCGTCAGAACTCGACGGGCAGGGACTCGAGCGCCCGGTCGGTCGGCGTCTTGACGCGGACGATCGGACCGTTCACGGCGTACGCGGGGATCCGTGCGAAGAGCTCCTCGAAGACGATCCGCGCCTCCATCCGGGCCAGCGGAGCGCCGAGGCAGTGGTGGATTCCGTCGCCGAACGAGACGTGTCGCTGTGGCTCGCGATCGATGTCGAGCCGGTCCGGATCGGCCCAGCGACGCTCGTCGCGGTTCGCGGATGCCCAGACGAGGGCCACGCGTGCGCCGTCTGGGATCACCCTGCCATGGGCCTCGATGTCCTTCGTCGCGGTCCGCGCGAGAGCCTGGATCGGCGCGTCGTACCTGAGCAGCTCCTCGATGGCCGCGGGGAGGACCGACGGGTCATCGCGGATGCGATCCCGCTGGTCCGGAAAGCGGTCGAGGTGGAGCAGGGAGTTGGAGATGAGCCCGGATGTCGTGGTGATCCCGGCCACGAAGAGGAGCATCGCCCCGCCGGTGAGCTCGTCGGCGCTGATCTGGCCCGCGTCCACCGCTTCGACCAGGAAGGCCATCAGGTCCTCGCGTGGCGATCGCCGTCGATCGGCCGCCGCTGCCTGCATGTATGCCCGCATCCGGTCACGGCCGGCGAGCGCGCGATCGGGGAGGGCCGGCTCGCCCGGATAGCGCTCGAGCATGTCGCCGAACCAGCCGAGCAGCTGTGGATGGTCGTCCTCCGGGAAGCCGAACCAGGAGAACATCGTCGTCGCAGGGAGCGGGCGCGCCAGGTCGCGGGCGAAGTCCGCCCGTCCGCCCTCCGCGAATGCTTCGATCAGCTGGATCGACTTCCTGCGGACGATCGGCTCGAACCGGGTGCGAAGGGCAGATGGGCTGAACGCCATCCGGAGCGCGCCCCGCAGGCGGGTGTGAACGGGAGGATCCACCCCGGCGAGATCGCCGGCCGGCAGGAAGAGCTGGAACGTGTCATCGACGTCGTTGCCGCGGCCGCCGACGGTGCTCGAGAAGGTCTCCCAGTCCTTGGCCGCCGCCTGGACGTCGTCGAACCGCGACAGGACCCACAGGTCCGATTGGTCGTCATGATGGAGCGGGGCTTCGTCGCGCAGGCGGCGGTACACCGGGTAGGGATCGTCCAGCTGGACGAGCGGGTTCCACGCGACCGCGGACGTCGGGTTCACGCGACGGATTGAACCAAAAGTGAACCATACTCGTCAAGGGCACTGCGCTCCGCCCGACCGCCTTTGACGCCGACCTGCAGCCTGCATACAATCGGCTCTCCGGCGCCCGTCTGAACCAAAGATGGACCGTCGGGTCGGATCCCGCTACCTGAGGCCATCGGATGGAGACCGCAGTTCGATGCGCACAGGCCCACGAGAGCGTTGAGATCCGTCCCCGAGCCTAGTCCGTTCGGGAGGGGTGCGGCGGCGTCGCCGCCTCGCTGAAACAGCCGGAAGCCGTGGGCCGGGCCCGCGGCTTTTTCCTGTGAGCCGCCGGATCCCGGACGATCCGTCCGTGCGCTCGCTCCCGTCGCCGCCCACGCCCGCGAGGCCCCCATGACCCTGCATCCGATCGCCCACCCCCTCTCATCCCCACCGCCCGTCGCCCGCGCAACGCCCGGCACGCCGGCGCTGCTCGTCGACCATGTCTTCAAGACGTTCGTGACGGGTCGGCGCCAGACGCCCGTCGACGCCGTCACGGACGTGTCCCTCCGCCTCGAGCGGGGGGACATCCACGGCGTCCTCGGCGCCAACGGGTCGGGCAAGTCGACCCTGATCCGGCTGATCGCCGGCCTCCTGACCCTGGATGCCGGACGAGTGGAGGTGTTCGGGTTCGACATCGAGCGGGACGAGCTGCGGGTCAAGCGCCTCATCAACCGGGTCAGCGTCGACGCGGCCTTCTTCAAGAAGCTCAGCCCGATGGAGAACCTCACGTTCGCCGCGCGGACCTACGGCCTCGACATGGGCACCGCGAGGCGATCCGTGTACACGATCCTCGAGCGCCTCCACGTCGGCAGCGACCGGGTGGACCGTCCGATCGAGCAGATGAGCCGGGGCATGCAGCAGAAGGTCGCGATCGCCCGGGCGCTGCTCACGAGTCCCAGCCTCCTCCTCCTCGACGAGCCCACGACCGGGCTCGACCCACGCTCGAAGCTCGACGTCCAGGAGTTCGTCGAAGAGCTCCGTGCCACGCACGACACGACGATCGTGCTGACCACGCACGATCTCGCCGAGGCCGAGCGTCTGTCTGACGCGATCACGGTCATCGACGGCGGGCGCGTGGTCGCCAGCGACACGCCGGAGGGCCTCGTCGCGGCGGCATCGAGCCGGCTCGGCCGCCAGGCGACGCTCTGGGACGTGTTCATGGCGTACACCGGCCGGTCTCTCGATGACGACATCTCCGAGGACGCCGAGGAGGGGACGTCATGACCACGTTCGGGCACGAGCTCCGGGCGTCCTACGCCTTCATGGAGCGGAACTTCTT
>DATBPR010000522.1:0-2019 GCA_036561285.1 Candidatus Limnocylindrales bacterium
AGCGGCCCATCGCCGACCACTGCAGCGCGGCCGGTCGCGACAAGCTCCTCCATTCGAGCTGGCTGGCCGACGAGGACGAGACGACGACGGCCGGGTCCGCGGCCGCCGGGAGCGCGGCCAACGCGGCGATCGCGTCGCCACGGCTTGCCGATTCGCTCGCCCACCTCGATTGCACGATGGACCGCTCGTTCGAGGCGTTCTCGCACACGATCCTGGTCGGGCTGATCGGGTCGGTCTGGATCAACCCGCGCGACCAGGCGCCGCTCCTCTTCCATGGGGGCGTCTACACCCAGATGGAGACGCCGGCCGAGCGTGCGGAGCGGTTCCACTGGGAGATCGGCGGCGAGTGAGGGCCAAACGCGCCGTGGACCTGGCCCTCGGCATTCCGGCGTCGATCGTCGCGGCCCCGGTGCTCGCGGTGCTCGCGCTCGCGATGCGCATGGGCGGGGACCGGGGGCCGTTCCTCCATCGTGCCGTTCGCAACGGCGAGAACGGCCGGCCCTTCACCCTCCTGAAGGTCCGGACGATGACCGTCGACCGCGGCGGGAGTCGGCTGACCGGGCCGGACGACCGCCGCATCACGCGGCTCGGGCGGCCGATCCGGCGCCTCCGGCTCGACGAGCTGCCCCAGCTCGTGAACGTCCTCCGCGGCGAGATGTCCCTGGTCGGTCCGCGGCCCGAGGACCCGGCCTACGTCGACTTCGCGAACCCGCTCCACCAGCTCGTGTTCCGGGCGCGGCCCGGGATCACGGGCCTCGCCCAGCTCGAGTTCCACGACGAGGCGGCGCTCCTCGGCGGAGCCGAACCGGAGCGGACCTATCGCGAGGTGATCCTGCCGGCCAAGCTCCGGATCGACGCGGACTACCTCGACCGCCAGAGCGTCCGCCTCGACCTCGAGATCATGCTGCGGACCGTCGGCGCCGTGATCGGGCGGGACGGAGACTCGCCCGCCGCCGGGCGAGCCGTGAGTGTGGCCGGCGACGCCGATCAGCCGTCCGACGGGGGCGGCGGTGGTGGGGCCGGCGGGCCGTCCGTCGCGGCCGCGGAGGAGGCCTCGACCGTCGAGGGTTGATCGGGGTCCGGGTCCGTCGCGCCCAGCCCGATCGCCCGGGCGACGAGCCAGCCGGCGAGGAGCCCGATGAGCAGGCCCGTGATGTTGTCGGACATGTCCGAGGTCTGGCAGGCCCGGCCGAGCGGCCGGACGACCAGCTGCGTCAGCTCGATCGCCGGCGCGAGCAGCAACCCGACGACGATCAGCCAGCGCCGCGCCCAGCCGCCCGGCAGCATCCCGATCGCGATCCCGAGCGGCAGGTAGAGAGCCACGTTGAACGCGGGGTCCTGGAAATGGAACAGGTCGGCCAAGGGGACGGGCCCGATCCGGGTCAGATCGCAGACGCCGCTGCCCAGGGCGCCGAATCGCAGCGCGTCGCGGCTCGGTGTCAAGGTCGCCGACGCGATCAGCCCGAAGCCGAACAGGAGCAGGAAGCCGACCGGTGTCGCCGTCCGGAGCCGGCGGGCGATCGGGCCGCCCAGGACGATGGCGACGACGGTCGTGATCAGGACGCCCGGCCACAGCAGGGCGTAGTCGGAGAGGTACTGGACGATCTGGCGTGCCCAGCCGCGCATCGCCGAGACGGTGGGGCCTGCGCTAGCGACGCGCGGGCGCGAGGACGCTCTCGAGCGCGCCGGTCACCCGATCGAGGTCGCCGTCGGTCATGCCCGGCCAGATCGGGAGCGAGACGACGCGCTCGTACTCGCGGGCGGCGACGGGCAGGTCCGCCGGCCGGTAGCCCCAGCGATCGCGGTAGTACGGGTGGAGGTGGAGCGGGATGAAGTGGACGCTCGTCCCGATCCCGCAGCCCTTCAGTCCCTCGATCACGGCGGCCCGGTCGATCCCGAGCCGGTCGAGCGCGAGCCGGATGATGAACAGGTGCCAGGCGTGCGAGCCGTCGGGCGCGTCGGCGGGGAGCTCGACGAGGTCGGCGACCGACGACGCCGCGAGTCGCTCGGTGTATCCGC
>DATBPR010000523.1:0-2853 GCA_036561285.1 Candidatus Limnocylindrales bacterium
TGGCCTCCGGACAGCTGGTTCGGCTTGCGCCGCTCGTAGCCGGCCAGGTGGACGAGGTCCAGCGCCTCCGCTACGCGGCGCGTCGTCTCGGCCTTCTCGACGCCCTTGCGGCGGAGACCGAACGCGACGTTGCCCGCGACATCGAGATGGGGGAACAGCGCGTAGTTCTGGAAGACCATGTTGACCGGCCGCTTGTCCGGCGGGTCCATCGTCACGTCCCGTCCGCGGAGCTGGACGCTGCCGCTGGTCGGGAGCTCGAACCCACCGATCATCCGCAGCGTCGTGGTCTTCCCGCAGCCGCTCGGCCCGAGCATGGAGAAGAACTCGCCGGGGCGGATGTCGAGGGAGACCCGGTCGACGGCGCGGACCTCGCGGAACTGCTTGGTGAGGTCCGTGAGGCGGATCTCCGGCGTCCCCGCGGAAGCGTCGATCATCGCGGCGAGCCTAGGCGAGCATTCGGGAACCGGACGGGCGGCGTCCCGGTCCGCGCAACCGGGCCTCCGAGCGCGACCGGCAGGCTCGTGAGAGGTCCATCGCCCGAATGTTGACCGCTTCCGGCGACATCGTCCCGTACGCTGTCGGCATGCCCACCGACACCCGCGTGGCCGCGAGGGCGCGATCCGCCGATCACGACCCGGGCGCGGACGCGGCGAACGACCGGGCTCGCCCGCTCGAGACGGCCGGGGCCGAGCCGATCGAGGTCGGCGGCTCCGGGCGGATCCTCGTCGGCACCGCCTCGTGGACGGACCCGACGATGACCGCGGCCGGCGTCTTCTACCCGGCCGGCGCCGACAGCGCCGAGGAGCGGCTCGCCTACTACGCCTCGTCGTTCCCGGTCGTCGAGGTCGACGCGACGTACTACGCGCTGCCGGCGGAGCGGACGGCGAAGCTCTGGGCGGAGCGGACGCCGCCGGACTTCACGTTCGACATCAAGGCGCACGCGCTGATGACGGGGCAGGGGACGGAGACGAAACGGCTGCCAAAGTTCATTCGCGAGGCGCTGCCGGAGGAGCTCCAGGCCAAGAGCCGGATCTACCTGAAGGACTTCCCGGACGAGCTCAACGACGAGGTCTGGCGGACGTTCCGCGACGCGCTCGCGCCGCTCGAGGAGAAGGGCCAGCTCGGATCGATCCTGCTCCAGTACCCGAAGTGGGTCTTCCCGTCGAACGAGAGCCGGGCGATGATCGAGGACGCCGCCGAGCGACTGAAGGGCTGGAAGGTCGCGGTCGAATTCCGGAACGGGTCGTGGCTCAACGAGAAGAACCGCGGCCGGACGCTCGGCTTCCTGGCGGAGCGGTCGATCCCGTTCGTGATGGTCGATGAGCCGCAGGGCTTCAAGAGCAGCGTCCCGGTCGAGGTCTCGGTCACGTCGCCGGAGCTCGCGATCGTCCGGTTCCACGGTCGCAACGCCGAGACCTGGGAGAAGAAGGGCATCACGCCCGCCGAGCGCTTCCGCTACCTGTACTCACCGGACGAGCTGTCGGAGTGGGTGCCGCGTCTGCGCGAGGTCGCGGCGCAGGCGAACGAGACGCACGCGCTCTTCAACAACTGCTACGCGAACTACGGGACCACGAACGCCCGGGAGATCGCCGCGCTCCTGCTCGACCTGGAGGCCGGCGCGGCATAAGCGTCGAGCGGCTCAGGAATCTCGCAGGCGGGCGCTCGACCCGTCCAGGTCTGCCACCCGTGACACGCCGAGCAGCTGCATTGTCCGCACGGCCTCCTTCCGCAGCAGCTCGCCCGCCCGCGCGACGCCCCGCTCGCCGCCCGCCATGAGCCCGTACAGGTAGGCCCGCCCCACCAGCACGGCGTCGGCGCCGAGCGCGACCGCCGCGATCATGTCGGACCCGGAGAGGATCCCGCCATCGAGGTACAGCTCCGCGCGGCGTCCGATGGCGGCACGGATCGGCGCGAGCTGCTCGAGGGGCGTCGGCGCCCGGTCGAGCTGGCGGCCGCCGTGGTTCGAGATGACGATCCCGTCCGCCCCGGCATCGACGACCGCGCAGGCATCCTCGGGGGTCTGGATTCCCTTGATGACGATCGGACCATCCCATTCCTCGCGCATCCACGACAGGTCGGCGATCGTGATCGTCGGATCGAACACCCGATTGATCAGGTCGGCGACGGTCCCGCCCGTCTCGGTGAAGACGGCGAACTGGAGCGGCTCCGTGGTCAGCTTGTCGAACCACCAGCCCGGGTGGAGCCCGATGTCGATCAGCGTCCGGACCGAGAGCGTCGGCGGGATCGTGAAGCCGTTGCGGACGTCCCGCAGGCGGGCGCCGGCGACCGGGGCGTCGACAGTCAGGACCAGCACCCGGAAGCCCGCCGCCCGGGCTCGCCGCACGAGGTCGCGGACGGCGTCCCGGTCGTTCCACACGTAGAGCTGGAACCACAGGTCGGCTCCGGGCAGGGCCGCGGAGAGGTCCTCGGGTGAGGTCGTCCCGAGCGTGGAGAGGGCGTACGGGATGCCCATCCGGGCCGCGACGCGTCCCACCGACGGCTCGCCCTCGGCGTGCATCAGCCGGGTGAAGCCGGTCGGCGCGAACACGAGCGGCATCGCCGACTCGCGCCCGAGGATCGTCGTCGACAGGTCGACGGAGGACACGTCGCGAAGGACGCGAGGGACGAACTCCACGCGCGTGAACGCGTTGCGGGCCCGCTGCAGACTCGTCTCGGTCTCGGCCGCGCCGTCTGTGTAGTCGAACACCGCGCGAGGGACGTGCCTGCGGGCGATCGAGCGGAGATCCCAGATGGTCGCTGCCGCGGCCAGCCGCCGCTCCTTCGGCCACAGGCGGACGGGACCTGTCCGGAGGTACGGACGGAGCTCGGACGGGCGCGGCACTCGGCGACGGG
>DATBPR010000524.1:0-5649 GCA_036561285.1 Candidatus Limnocylindrales bacterium
TGGTGGGTGTGATGGAGTCCGCTAGAGGTACCAGCAGTCATGGCCGGTGGTACCGCCGTCCCGTCCGGGCGGGGCCGCGTTGCCGTGACGCACCTGCAGATCGGGCCGCTCGGCCCGAGCGCCGGGCGACGGCCGCGGTCCGAATCGAGGGTCGCGCTAGGATTGGCCGCGATGAATCTGGCATCCGGTCCCCTGCCCGCCGCGCTCGTCCCGACCGCCGTCGAGGCCGGCGCGCTCGCGGATACGCTCGGCCGGCCGCTCCACGACCTCCGGATCTCGGTCACGGACCGCTGCAACTTCCGCTGCACGTACTGCATGCCGAAGGAGGTGTTCGGACCGGATTTCGCGTTCCTGCCGCGCGCCGAAGTCCTGACCTTCGAGGAGATCGCCCAGGTCGCCCGGGTGTTCGTCGGGCTCGGCGTGGAGAAGCTCCGCCTGACCGGCGGCGAGCCGCTCGTCCGGCGCGACCTGCCGGTCCTCGTCGCGATGCTCGCGGCGATCCGGCGGCCCGACGGGGCGCCGCTCGACCTGACCCTGACGACGAACGGCTCGACGCTGCGGCGGCACGCCGCGCCGCTGGCGGAAGCCGGCCTCCGGCGCGTCACGGTGAGCCTCGACTCGCTCGACGAGGAGGTGTTCGGCGCGATGAACGGCATCGAGTTCCCGGTCGCCCGGGTCCTCGACGGGATCGCGGCAGCGGCGGAGGCCGGGCTCGGGCCGATCAAGATCAACATGGTCGTCCGGCGCGGGATCAACGAGGCGAGCGTCCTGCCGATGGCCCGCTGGGCCCGGGACGAGGGCCTGATCCTCCGCTTCATCGAGTACATGGACGTGGGCCACACGAACGGCTGGCGGATGGACGACGTCGTACCGGCCGAGGAGCTCGTCGCCCGCGTCGATGCGGAGATGCCGCTCGAGGGGGTCCCGCCGCGCTACCGCGGCGAGGTCGCCACCCGCTACCGCTACCGGGACGGGAGCGGCGAGATCGGGCTGATCGCGTCGGTGACGCGGCCGTTCTGCGGGGACTGCACCCGGGCCCGGATCTCGGCCGAGGGCCGCTTCTACACCTGCCTGTTCACCGCGGAGGGGCACGACCTTCGGGCGATCCTCCGCGACCCGTCCCTCGCCGGCGACGAGGCGATCGACGAGGCCCTGGGCGCCCGGATCGCCGCGATCTGGCGGGTCCGGGACGACCGCTACTCCGAGCAGCGGACCGAGGCGACGTCGTCCGCGCTGCCGCGAATCGAGATGTTCGCGATGGGCGGCTGAGGCGGCCCACGACCCCTCGATCCTCCGGCTTGTCCACGCCTCGTCCACATCGGTGCAGAACTCGTGGATACTCGTCGTCGCCGATGCATCCAGTTCGTGGACAACTCCGTTGACCCTCCGCGAGGCCGGGCCGTACCGTAGGAGTTGCCCGAAGGGGCCGTCAGGAACCGGAGAAACCGAGATCACCTCAAGGGCCTCCGCTCCACGCCGGTCGCTTCGGGCGCTTCGTTGCCCGGACCAGGCGGCCTCGTTCGCCCGGACCCGGACCGCGATGGCCCGACGGACTGCGACCGGCATCCCGGTGTCGGTACGTCCGTCGGGCGTTTCTCGAAGCGGGCCTCGGCCGTCTTCCCCCTGGACGTGTCTCCGGAGGCCCGCACGCTCATGACGTCGACGTCCTCCTCGATGTCCGGTCCATCGACCCCGCTCCCACCCGCGGAGCTGCCCGCCCGGCTGGCGGCCCTGGAGGCCGCCGTCCGGGACCGGTCGGATCTGGTCCCGCGGGTCGGGATCGTCCTCGGCTCGGGGCTCGGCGGCCTCGCCAACGATCTCGAGGACCCGGTCGCCATCCCGTTCGACGAGCTGCCGGGCTGGCCGGCCGCGACGGCGCCGGGTCATGTCGGCCGGCTGCTCCTCGGGCGGCTGTCCGGCACGCCGGTCGTGATGCTCCAGGGCCGGTTCCACCTCTACGAAGGGAACGACCCCGGGCTGGTCGTCCAACCGGTCCTCCTGTTCGGCCGCCTCGGGGCCCGGGTCGTGGTCCTGACCAATGCCGCCGGCGGCGTCGACCCGGACTATGGCCCGGGGACCCTGATGGTCATCAGCGATCACCTGAACCTGACCGGCCGGACGCCGCTGTTCGGCCCGAACGCGGACGAGCTCGGTCCGCGCTTCCCGGACCTCACGGAGGCGTGGAGCCCGCGACTGCGGGCCGGCCTCCACGCGGCCGGCGTGGCGGAAGGGGTGCCCCTCGTCGAGGGCGTCTACGCCGGGCTGCTCGGGCCGCAGTACGAGACCCCGGCGGAGGTCCGCATGCTCCGGACCCTCGGCGCGGACGCGGTCGGGATGTCGACCGTGCTCGAATGCATCGCCGCGCGATGGGCGGGGCTGGAGGTCTGCGGCGTCTCGCTCGTCACGAACGCGGGGGCCGGCTACAGCGGCCAGCCGCTGACCCACGAGGAGGTCCTGGCTGCCGGCGCCGAGGCAGGCCCGCGGCTCGCCCGGGTGATCCGGCGGTTCGTCGGAGCGTTGCCGGCGGCTTAGCAGCGGCGGGACCGGTCACGGCCCCGGGTCGTCGTCCGCCCGGAACGACCGGTCAGTGGCCCTTCATCGCGTTCGTCGCCGCCCGCTCGAGCAGCGCGCCGACCACGAGGACCGTCACGAACCCGAGCAGGAACGGGACCGGCAGGCCCGACGCGGCCGTCCCGGTGAGCGCGGACGCGCCCGAGAACATCGCGCCGACGAGCGCGGAGATCCCGATCAGACCGACGTGCGTGCGGATCCAGGACATCAACCCTCCTCTGCGATCACGCCCGTCACCGGGTGTCGATCGCGGTCACGAAGAACAACAGGCCGAGCGCGATCATCCCGAGTCCGACGACCCAGGCGAGGACCGAGTGCGACAGGAACGCGGTCCGGACCGCGACGGCCCGGAGGCTCGCCCCGGCCGCTGCCTCGCGGGCCGCCGCATCGAGCAACCCGGACACGATCGCGGACCCCAGGCCGACGAGGACCAGGCCGATCCCGAGCGTGACCAGGCTCAGCTGGTCGCTGAAGAAGAGGACGACACCGGCCGCCGCGGTGAGGAGCGACAGGACGAAGCCCCGTCGCCAGGTCCGCCGCCGCGGCCTCATCGCCGTCGGCGCGGTTCCGGCCGGTGCCGTCGGCGTCCAGGCGTAGGGCGCCCCCGCGCGGGCGACCTCGTCCGGCCCGGGCGTCAGGACGTTCGCGTTCGGGGAGACCCCGGTGGAGCCGGCGCCGAGCGTGTTCGGACGGACTTCGGTCCGGAGGCGATTGGGCTCGACCACCGTCGGCGGCAGGAGCGTCAGCGGACCGACAGGTCGCGACCGGCGGCCTTCGCGGCTTTCGACTTCTCCGCCCACGCCGCGAGGACGTTGTCCTTGTGGGGCCGGATCGGGCAATGCTCGTCGCGGTTGCCCATCTCGTCGCAGTAGCCGAGGGCCACGCACTTCGGGGCGAGGAAGCTGCCGAGGAACGGGCTGACCTGGAAGATCTCGTGTCGGATCAGCTGGAAGAGCCGGCGGATCTCCCACTGCGCCATCGTGCAGAGGCGCAGCCCGGACATGTGGATCAGGGCCCGGAGGTTCGTCGTCATCACGAGGTTCGTCCGCGTCGCGTTCGGGAAGACGAACCGGGCATCCTCGCCCGGGATCCCGGCGCCGACGAGCTCGCCGTACAGGTTCATCGATCCGGCGATCTGCTCCTGGTAGCGATCGCGGAGGTCCGGATCGGCGTCCTCGATCGAGGCAGGCAGCATCGTCGAGGCGCCCTTGAACGTCACGTAGCGCTGGCTCTGCTGGTCGAAGGCGACGCCGGCGCGATGGCGGACGAGCTGGTGGCTGAGGGTCCGCGAGACACCGCTGATGCCGAACGTGAAGACGACGTGCTCGATCGTGCTGCCGTGACCGGATTCGATGACGCCCGAGATCAGCTTCTGCATCTTGGCGGCCTCGATCCGGCCGTCGGTCGCCCGCTCGAAGATGTCGTCCGGGGCGAGCTCCGAGTAGCACGTCCGGCAGGCCGTGTAGATCAGCGGCACGTAGTAGCGCTCGACGATCTCCTTGTCCGGGAAGAGGAGGGTCGCCTTCATCCCGAGGTCGCGCCGGCCGGGGTTCTTCGGGATCGCGGTCTTCTCGCGGGCGGCGGCCGGCGAGGGGACGGCCGCGGCGTCGGATGGGGTGGGCTGGGTCGCCTCGGCGGTCATCGGCGAAGTCTACGACGCGGCCGGGCGTCGGTGGCCCGGGCGTCCCCGGCCGGCGCCAAAACGGACTCCCGCCGGTCATGCGAGTAGCCGCATCACGAGGGCTGGTTCGCCGCTCCGGTCCGCGGCGGCCCGCCGCGATCCCTCCGCCCTGCCGCGATCCATCTGCCCCGACGATCCACCCGAGTGGTCCGCGCTCGGTCGCGCTCGCGATGATGCGGCTATCGCCATCAACAGGAGATGTCTTCAGGGCGTCCGAACCACTGCCGTGGGCGGCTGCACCCGCGCACCGGTTCTCACCGAACCCGGTCCGGGGCGGCCCGATCCGCACTAGGATGGACGTGTCGTTTCTTGGTGATGCAGGTGGATTCGAGGTCGATCTGGTGGCGCTCGACGTCGTGGGGAGGCTCGGCCGAGTCACGGCCGCGATCACCCCGGGCCACCTGGGAGAGGTGGTCGTGGAAGTCCGCCAGGGAACCGAGCGGTTCATGGCCCGATCCAGCGACTCCGCGCTGACCATTCCCAAGCACGCCCAGGTGATCATCGTCGGCAGCCTGGGTGGTCGGACGGTCGAGGTCGAGCCGACCGATACCCTGAGGTTGTCCCGATGACCGACATCGCAATCATCGTCCTCGTCGCGGCGGTGGTGCTCGTGCTGCTCCTCGTGGTCGTGCTGTTCCGCACGAGCTGGCGAGTCGCCGAGCCGGACGAAGCGCTGATCATCTCGGGCTTCCGATCGAGTGCGATCGGTGAGGGCGGACGGCTGGGGTTCCGCATCGTGACCGGTCGGGGCGCCCTGATCCTGCCCGGAGTGACGAAGGTCCGGACCCTGTCGCTCGAGGCGCACGAAAGCGAGATCACCGTGCCCTGCGTCAGCCAGCAGAAGATCCGGCTCGATCTCCGCGGCGTCGTCGTCTACAAGGTCGGCGACGACTTCCCGTCGATCGCGAACGCCGCCCGACGCTTCCTGGACCGTCCGGCCGCCGAGCTGGAGTCGAAGGTCCAGAACGTGTTCGTCGGCCACCTCCGGGCGATCGCGGGCTCCATGTCCGTCGAGGACATGATCAGCGACCAAGACATGTTCTCGCAGCAGGTCCGGGATCGCTGCAGCCAGGAGATGGAGTCCTTCGGGCTGGTCATCGACAGCTTCCAGATCCAGGAGATCACGAGCCCGAGCAACTACATCGAGAACCTCGCCGTTCCCCACCAGGCCGAGGTCGAGCAGAAGGCGCGGATCGCCCGGGCCATCGCCGATCGGACCGCCGTGGCGGAGGAGCAGGACGCCGCCGCGCAGATCGCCTCCTCGGTCCGGGACACGGAGATCAAGAAGGCCGGCTTCCAGGCGGAGGTCGACCGGGCCAACCAGGACGCGGCCCAGCAGGGCCCGCTCGCTCAGGCGACGGCCCGCCAGGCCGTCGTCCAGGAGGAGACCAAGGTCG
>DATBPR010000525.1:0-3924 GCA_036561285.1 Candidatus Limnocylindrales bacterium
AGATCTTCGCGCCGCCGGACGCGGTCCCGAGGCCCGACGGGTCCTCGTACGGGAACTGGTCGGGCCGGATGAAGTTCTTGCGGCGGATCGCCGCCCGGTCCATTCCGATCTCGTTGGCGAAGAGGTCCATCGCCCGCTCGATCACGTAGGTCGCCTCGGGCCGGCCGGCGCCCCGATAGGCGTCGACGAACGTCGTGTTCGTGTAGACGCCCGTCACCTCGGCGAAGATGTTCGGGATGCTGTAGCACCCGTGCAGGACCCGGCCGTAGAGCGTGGTCGGGATGCCGGGTCCGATCGTCGACAGCCGGCCGCCGAGGTTGGCGAAGGTCTTGACGCGGAGGCCGGTCACCTCGCCGTCGCGCTTGCCGGCGACCTCGACATAGGTGATGTGATCGCGGCCGTGGATCGTGGACTGATAGCTCTCGGTCCGGCTCTCGACCCACTTGACCGGCCGGCCGCCGATCGCCTTGCTGGCCCACATCACGAGGGCCATGTCGGCGTAGCAGAAGATCTTCGAGCCGAACGCGCCGCCGACGTCCGGGCTGATGCAGCGGATCTTGTGCTCCGGGATGCCGCTGACGAAGGCGGCGAGGAGGAGTCGCTGGATGTGCGGCGTCTGGCTCGACATCCAGATCGTGTACTCGTCCGTGCCGGAGTTGTACCAGCCGATGTCGCCCCGGACCTCCATCGGGTTCGGGATCAGGCGATGGTTGACGAGGCGCTGCTTGACGACGACCTCGGCGTCCTCGAACGCCTGGTCGGTCCCGTCCTTGTTGCCGACATGCCAGGTGAACACCTCGTTGTTCGGGGCGTTCTCGTGGAGCTGCGGCGCGCCGGGCTGGGTCGCCTTCTCCGCGTCGACGACCGCGGGCAGCGGCTCGTAGTCGACCTGGATCGCGTCGAGCGCGTCGACCGCCTGCTCGGCCGTCTCCGCGACCACGGCGGCGACGCCTTCGCCGGTCCACTTGACGCTGTCCGTCGCGAGGATCCGGGGCGTGCTGACGTTGTTCTGGATCCCGGCCGAGCCGCCGGCGGGCCAGGCCATCGGCAGCGGGTTCCACGGGATGTCCGCCCCGACGAAGACCGCCAGGACGCCGGGCCGCGTCCGCGCCGCCGACACGTCGACCGAGCGGATGTTGGCGTGGGCATAGGGGCTCCGGAGGATGGCCATATGGGTCATCCCCTGGAGATGGATGTCGTCGAGGTAACGGCCCTTGCCGGTGATGAACCGCGGGTCCTCGACCCGCTTGATGGGGGCGCCGAGGACGTCGGGGACGTCGATCGCCATCGCAGTGCTCCTCTCGGGTCTCGGCTCAGGCGCTGGCGGGGACGGGCGCCGCGGCGCCGGCCCGCATCACGGACGCCGCTTCGCGGATCGCCGCGACGATGTTGTGGTAGCCCGTGCAGCGGCAGATGTTGCCGTCGAGCGCGTGGCGGATCTCGTCGTCCGTCGGATCGGCGGACCGCGCCAGCAGGTCCGCGGCGGCCATGATCATTCCTGGCGTGCAGAACCCGCACTGGAGGCCGTGCTTCTCCCAGAACGCGGCCTGGAGCGGATGGAGCGCGCCGTCGCCGTCCTGCATCCCCTCGATCGTGGTGACGGCCGCGCCGTCCGCCTGGACGGCCAGGATCGTGCAGCTCTTCACGGCCTTGCCGTCGACATGGACGGTGCACGCGCCGCACTGGCTCGTGTCGCAGCCGACGTGGGTCCCGGTCAGCTCCAGATCCTCGCGGAGGAACTGGACGAGCATCCGTCTGGGCTCGACGTCCCCCTCCCTGGGCTGTCCGTTGACGACGAGCGAGATGTGCTCGGTCACGACTGGAGCCTCCTTCCAGAGCCGGATCGGAGAGCCGTCGCCGGCTCGGGGCCGGCGTGTCGCCGGCTCATGGGCCGTGTCGGCGGTCAGATCCGACGGGGTGCCACGTCCAGGGTGAGAGTGCGTCCGGGATTGCCGGGAATCCTGCGCCGATCGCGACCGTCCTGCAACCTCGTTTCGCGCCCGGGAATCTCCGGCTCCATGCCGAGGTTCCGGTGCGTCGCGGACCAGCGATTTGGCGCGGGGCGTGCAATCAGACCCGCTTCGCGCGTCCGTGGCTCGCCCCGTTCAGCGCGGTCCAGCCCCGGCTCGCCCTGTTCAGCGCGGCCCCGGCTCGCCCCGTTCAGCGCGGCCGGCTCGCCCCGTGATCCACCGGTCGGTTTCGAGGCCCGCCGAGGGCCCGGAGGCGACGGCTGGATCGCCCGCGGCTCCGCCCGTCGGACCGGGCTCGGACTGGATCGTCTCGCGCGCCGGACGTCGGTTCGAGCCGCCGCGATCCGACCAATGGTGCGCGGCGCGTTCCAGGCTCGTCCGGGTGCGCGGGCGCGTTCCGTGGCTCGAGCGGCTGCGCGGCGCGTTCCAAGCTCGGACCCGCTGCGGGGCCAGCCACTCAGCGCGGGGCGACGTCCGCCAGCGCCGCGGCTAGACCCTCGATCATCGTGTCGATCTCCGACTCGGTGATCACGAACGGCGGGGAGATCTGGAGGGCGTGGCCGCGGAGGACGCGCGTGGCGACGCCGTGGGTCAGGGCCGCGGCCACAACCCGTTCGGGCAGGCCCGGATCGGCGGTCAGCAGATCCGGCTGGAACGCGACGGCCGCCGTCAGCCCGACCGTCCGGATCTCGCCGACGCCCGGCGCCGTCGCGAGCCGCCGGACCGCGGCATCCAGCACGGGCTCCAGCGTGGCCACCCGCGCGATCAGCTCCTCGCCCTCGAGGATGTCGAGGTTGGCCATCGCCGCGGCGGCCGCGCCCGCGTGGCCGGAGTAGGTGTAGCCGTGGCGGAACACGGCGCCGGGCACGTCGTCGTCCCAGAACGGCGCCCGGACCCGCTGCCCCACCAGCACCCCGCCGAGCGGCTGGTAGCCCGATGTCACGCCCTTGGCGAACGTGATCAGGTCGGGCTCGATGCCGTAGCGCTGCGAGCCCCAGAGCTTGCCCGTCCGACCGAACCCGGTGATCACCTCGTCGGCGATGAGCAGGATGTCGTACTCGCGGCAGAGGCGGGTCACCTCGGGCCAGTAGTGCGGCTCCGGCGGGATCACCCCGCCCGCGCCGACGACCGGCTCCCCGATGAACGCCGCGATCTCGTGGGCCCGCTCGGCGAACAGCGCGCCGAGCGTCTCGACGTCCATCGTCCCGACGTTGACGACCTCGTCGATGAAGTTGCCCCCGTAGCCCGTCTTCATCGGCCCGATGCCGACGAGCGACGTGCCCCAGCCGTGCATCCCGTGGTAGCCGAACTCACGCGACACGATGATCCGCTTCTCCGGCTTCCCGAAGAGGTCCCAGTAGCGGCGAACGAGCTTGGCGGCCGTGTCGACCGCGTCGGAGCCACCGGAGCCGAGGAAGACGACGGCGTCCGGGAAGGGAGCCAGGTCCGCCAGGCGCTCCGAGATCTCGACCGTGGGCTCGGAGGTGTAGGCGCCGAACGACGAGTAGGCCGGCAGCCGCACCAGCTGCTCGCCCACCGCTGCGGCGATCTCGCCGCGACCGTAGCCGACGTTGCAGTACCAGAGGGCCGCGGTCGCGTCGAGGTATCGGCGGCCGTTGACGTCGGTCAGCCAGACGCCCTCGGCCTCGCGGATCACGACCTCGCCCCTGGCGACCGTGTGCATGTCGGCGAATCCGTGCCAGAACTTGGTTGTCACGTTGGGGTGTGCTCCGGGCGATGGTCGCTGAGCCAGTAGCGTATCTCCGCCGGTCGGCCCGATCGCGTCCGATCTGGTTGCAGGAGGTGGCCTGGCGCCGCGGAACGTTCGCAACCGGTCAGGGCGCCGGACGGGAAGGAGCACGCGCGGACCCCCAGAGCCGACCCTGTGAGGTCTGGTCGCGACCTTCCGCGTCGACGGAGCGGCGCCCTGGATCGACCACGACGTCAGCCGGAA
>DATBPR010000526.1:0-1922 GCA_036561285.1 Candidatus Limnocylindrales bacterium
CGGCGCGGCAGGCTCAGCCGGTCGAACGTCCTGCCGGTCGCCGCCTCGACGGCGTCCGCGAGGGCCCGGATCGTGACGGCCGTGCCCGTAGCGACGTTCCAGATGGCGTCGCCACCGCCCTCCGCCCGCAGCCGGGCGACGAGGACGAGCGCGGCGACCGCATCCTGCACCTGGACGAAATCGCGGCTCTGCCCGCCGTCGCCGTGGATGCGGAGCGGTCCGCCTGCCGCGGCCTGGTCGAGGAACGAGGCGATCACCGCTCCGTCCACCCCGGCGGTCTGACCCGGACCGTAGACGTTGGCCGGCCGGACGATCGCATGGGGCACCCCGGACACCGCCACGTGACCCTCGGCGGCGAGCTTGTGGACCCCGTAGTACGAGGCCGGTGCGGGAAGGGTCTCCTCCGTCGCCGCCCGTGGGGTCTCGCCGTAGACGGCCCCACCCGACGACACGAAGACCAGCGCCGAAGCACCGGCCGCGCGCGTCGCCTCGGTCACCCGATGCGTGCCGACGACGTTGACCGCGAGGTCCCGGAGCGGATCGGCGTGCGAGGCCGGGACGCTGCTCTGGGCCGCGAGATGAAAGACGGCGTCGGGGCGCCAGCTTCGGAACGGTGCCTCGAGATCGTCGGCGCTGATGTCGCGGACGTCGAGGGTCACCCCCGCCGGAAGCCGGTCGGACCGGCCGGTCGAGAGGTCGTCCACGACGAGCACGGACCAGCCGTCGGACTGGAGCCGGCGGACGAGATGGCTGCCGATGAAGCCGGCTCCGCCCGTGACGACCGCACGGCCGTCACCGACGAGACCGGGACGCGACGCGTCGCTGGGGGCGGCCGACCGGCCGGCGGTCACCCCGCGCGGGGGGCGAGGCGGGACGGGCCCGCGGGGTCCGCCGGCGGGACGGCAGACGACGACACGGCGGTCGCGCCGGTCGACATCGCCGGGCTCGGAGCGAGGCGCCGCGCTCGCCGGCCCAGCAGGCCGAGGGATCGCCTCGGTCCCGGCGCGTCCGTCGAGGAAGTCGCGGTCGGCTCGAGACCGCGCTCCTTCGCATGTCTCGCGAGCCAGGCGAGCCCGCACGCGATCCCGGTGAAGAGCCAGATCTCCTTGCGGAGGAACAGGTCGAGGAACATCGCCATCACGACGAGGGAGGCAAGGCTCGCCTGGACGATGTTCGCTTCCGGACCCCAGCCGGGCCGGATCAGCAGGGGCCCGAGGAAGCTGATCAGGACGATGAACCCGACGATGCCCAGCTCTCCCAGCGTCCCGATGGCGAGATTGTGGGGATCCCGGAAGGCGGGCCGCCACGGCGCGATGGTCTCGACGCTGGAGGACCGGACCCGCTCCGGCGTGTAGGCATCCGGGAAGTTGGAGTAGCCGACGCCCGTCAGCGGCGCCGATTCGTAGATCAGCAGCCCGACGGTCCAGATGTCGGTCCGGCCGGCGCCGCCGGACGAGATCGCGTCGTCCGCCCGGTCGGCGATGAGCGAGCTGACGCCCGGGACCTGGAGGCTGGCGGCGCCGAGCACGAGCAGGAGCATGACCGCGAGGATGCGCCGGCCGGGTCCGAGGCGCGGAAAGAGATACAGCGCGCCGACCGCGCCGGCGGCGACCCACGCGCCGCGTGTCCCGGACACGATGATCCCGAGCGTGCTGAGGAAGGCGATCGTCCCCGCGATCAGGACTGTTCGCCCGTTCATCAGCTCGAACAGGCTGAAGACGAGGGCGGGCAGCAGGAGCGCCGCGTAGTGAGCGGGGTCCTGGCCCTGGATCGCGGCGATTCGGTCGGGCGCGACGAGCGTGCCCTGAAGGTATTCGGCGATCCCGATGACGGCGGTCACGGCGGCCGACAGCGAGTAGATCCAGAGCATCGGGCGGACGATGCCCGGGCGCTCGACGACGGCCGCCGCGACGATCAGCGCC
>DATBPR010000527.1:0-4925 GCA_036561285.1 Candidatus Limnocylindrales bacterium
ACGCGGCCGCCCCGGACCGCTCGAGCGGGATGGATGGCATCTCGATCGCCTGGCTCGTTCTGGCGGTCTTCGGGCTCGTCGCGTTCGCCGCGATCACCGTGGAGATGCTCAACCACGTCGCCTGGCCGTTCGATCAGTCGATCCTGGCCACGGTCCGGCCGTGGGTCGGCGACGGGACGATCTGGCGGGTGCTGTCGGAGTCCGCGAACATCCCGCTGATCATCATCGGCGTCGGAATGGTGATCGTCCTCTTCCTCACCCATCGCCGCCGCGAGGCAGTCCTGGTCGCGCTGATCCTCATCGCCGTCACGGCCGGCAGCGAGGGCATCAAGCAGCTCGTCGCCCGGCCGCGGCCGGAAGGCACGGATCCGAACATCCCGGGCGTCGTCTACAGCTATCCGTCCGGGCACGTCCTCGAGGCCCTCGTGATCTTCGGCGTCATTGCCATCCACGTGCTGCGAAGCCACCTCTCGCGCGTCGTGGCGGCCATCGCCGCCGTCGCCGTCATCGCCGACGCGTTCCTCGTCGGTCTGTCGCGCCTCATCCTGAACGCCCACTGGCCGAGCGACGCCATGGCCTCCCTGATCGCCGGCGCCGGCGTGCTGGGGATCTACGGCCTGCTGACGCACGGCGACGCGTGGGCGACCAAGCGGTCCGACCGCCACGACGATCCCGAGCCGGCTGCCGAGGACAAGCGGGCGTCCGAGTCCGCGGGCTGACCGCGGCATCGACCGCCGGCTTGCAGATCGCGCCACCATGACCTCGATGACAAAGGACCGTGACGAGGACGCCGGCTCGGCGCCGAAGGGCCCCGAGGCGCGCCTTCCGGCCGATCCAGCCAGTGAGGGGGCGCTCCCGGCGCAGGTCGGAGCGCCCGCCAAGCGCGCCTCGATCTTCCTCGTCGCCGGCTTCGGCCTGCTCGTCGCCTGCCTCCTGGTGTTCGGCACGGTCGCCGAGGGCATCCGCGACAACGAGGTGTTCCTGCTCGACACGGTCGCGACGCCGGTCCTCCACAACCTGGCGAGCCCGGGGCTCGACCTGGTGATGAACGACGCAACGACGGTCGGGTCGATCATGGTCATCCCCGTCCTGTTCGCGATCGCGATCGTCGTCCTCTGCCTCAAACGGCGATTCGGTGCCGCCCTGTTCCTCGCGATCGCGAGCGGCGGGGCTCTGCTCCTGAACGGGCTGATGAAGCTGTTCTTCGAGCGGCCACGTCCGCAGCTCCCGTGGGCGACCGTCCTGCCGGACTACAGCTTTCCCAGCGGTCACACGATGAACTCGGTGGCGTTCTATCTGGCGATCGCGGTGATCGTCTGGTCGATCGCCGGGCGCCGCTGGGGCGCCCTCGCCCTGATCGGGGCGGTCATCCTCTGCACGATGATCGGGATCAGCCGCATCTATCTCGGCTTCCACTACTTCACCGACGTCGTGGGGGGCGCGCTCGCCGGGGTCAGCTGGCTGCTCGTCACGTACGCCGCATTCCAGCGCGGTCCGCTCGAACGGCTCTGGGCGATGCCGGACCGCGCCCGGTCGGCCGCCCGCAACGTCCTGCCCCGGGGCCACGCGTGACCCATGCCCTGGTCCTCGGCCGGAAGCGGAAGGGGCGCCAGATCGGAGAGGCGGTCCGGGAGACGCGACAGCGGCTCGAAGCGGCCGGCTGGGACGTCGACAGCGAGGTGGTGCTCCGGAAGAAGGAGCTCCGCAAGCACGCCGGGAGGGCCGTGAAGGACCAGCTCGACATGGTCGTGGCGGTCGGCGGCGACGGCGCCGTCTGGCAGGTCGTGAACGCGCTGGCCGAGAGCGAGGTCGTCCTCGGGATCATCCCGAAAGGCACCGGCAACCTGCTGGCCGGCAACCTGGAGATCCCGAAGGCGATCGACAAGGCCGTCAAGGTCCTGCTCGAGGGCAAGCCGCGGACGATCGACCTCGGCCGGGTGACCCTCGACGGAGCCGACAAGGACTTCGCGGTCGCCTGCGGCATCGGCTTCGACGCGGTCGTCATGGACGCGACCGAGGCGGACCAGAAGCGACGCTGGGGGAAGCTCGCCTACGTGGCCAGCGCGGTTCGCGAGGGTCGCAGGGTGCAGGAGGTCAAATACGAGATCACGATCGACGGGAAGACCCTCAAGACGGCCGCCGCCCAGGTCTTCATCGCGAACTTCGGCCGGGTCGGTTCGATCGTCGAGCCGCGCCGCCGCGTGATCGCGGACGACGGCAAGTTCGACGTCTTCGTCGTCAAGGCGGGCGGCCCGGTCGAGGGGCTGCTGGCCGGCTGGAGCGCGCTCCGCCAGAAGCAGCTCGGCGAGACGTCCGACCGCCGCGTCCTGCGCGCCCGGGCGACAGAGGTCACGGTGACGTCGACCCCCGCCCAGCTCGTCGAGACCGACGGCTCGGTGATCGGCAAGACGCCGATCAGCGCGCGGATCCGACCGGCAGCCCTGCGGGTGATGGCGCCGGCGCGCCGCTGATCTCCGTTACCGCCGGGGCATCGGCTCCGGCCCCGGCACCTGCGCCGGCACCGGCCGCGCCACCTGCCAGGAGCGACGGCAGCGTCACGACCCAGACATCGAGCTGGCGATGGACCTCCGGCGAGCCCACCGGGCAGGGATCGAGCCGCGGCCAGTCCGGCGGCGCGGCCAGGAACGGCCGCTCCTGCTCGCCGCCGAGACCGCCATGGGAGCCGACGAGCTCCTCGAACGACACAACCTCCTCGGTCACCGGGTCGACATGCCCGATGACGATCAGGTCGCCGCCGGCCTCGAAGCCGGCGATCCGCCGGAGCCCGTCCGCGGCCAGCGGCCCGTACGGAGCGAGCGGATCGTCACCGAGGACCCGGCCCTCGTCGAGGAACGACGTCCCGGTGTCCCCGATCGCCACGAGGCCGCGGTCCGATCCGACGACGACGACGTCGATGCCCGGGTGATTGACGAGCCCGGCGATCAGGCCCGGATAGCGGCGCTCGATGGCCGCTTCCTCCGGACGACCCGGCAACGCGGTGAGGTAGATCAGCCCGAGGTTGCCCGAGGCGCAGACGACGACGTCGGCGAGCTGCACATCGGCCGGTGACCGCAGCGGCGCGCCGCGGCTGTCGAAGATGCGGCTCGGCCGGTGGTGGTTGGTTCCGGGTCGCCGCGCGAGCAGCCCGCCCAGGGCCTCCGCGCCACGCCGCCCGAGCAGCTGATGGGCGAGGCGGACGAGGCTGTCGTCGTACTCACTGTGATCGGTCGAGCCATGGTAGCTGCCGTCCCCGACCAGGAACGCGATGTGCTCCTCGAGGGTCCGCCCGAACTGCTGCCGGAACGGGATCCCCAGGGACTGGCCGTGGTCCGACAGGACGACGAGCCCGTACGGGATCGGCGCCCGATCGATCGCCGCGACGATCCGGCCGAGGCTGGCATCGATCCGCCGCGCGGCGCGCCACGCCTCCGGCCGGCCGGGCCCGCAGTGATGGGCGATCTCGTCGTAGCCGGTGAAGTCGACGTAGATCAGCGGGTGTCCCTGCCGGATCTCCGCCCGGACGAGCTCGGTCGAGAGGATCCGGAGGGGAACGTTGGTCAGGACGCGCTCAAGGGCATACCGCCAGCCGCGGCGCATCCGCGGCCAGACGTGGTCGCGGCGCTGACGCCGGGACCCGCGGATCTCGGCGACGAGCTCACGGATCGCGCCGGCGACGATCGCGGCCCACATCCGCGGGTCGATCGTGAAGCGGACGCCCTCGGAGTGCGTGCGATCATCGCGCCGGGCGGTGCCGTCGTCGCCATCGTCGCCGTCGCGCAGGCCGTCGACCGCGGCCTCGATCGTCGCCATCGTGAGGTGGCTGAACGCGGAGTCGCCGGCGAGCAGGTTCCCGATGCTGACTCCGGCCTCGGCGAGCAGCCCGCGCCCGTCGGACAGCCGGCGCTCGATCTCGGCCGCATCGGGCGGGTGGTTGGCCACCATCAGCCGCCGCGCATCCTTCTCGAACCAGCGGAATCCGGGGATGCCGTCGTTCCGGCCATGGAGGATCCCGGCCTGGCTCGCCGGCGTGCACGGCGGCAGCAATGGCTTCCAGCCACCGACTTCCAGCCGGCCTTCGCGGACGAGGCGCCCGAGGACGGGCAGACGGTCCGCCGCCAACAGCCGTTCGAGCTCGTCGCGGCTCACTCCGTCCATCTGGACGATGACCAGCCCGGCGGCGGGCACGGCCTGACCGCCCTCCGGAGCCTGCGCGCTTGCGACGAGAGTCGTCACGCGCGGCGCAGGACGTCCCGCTCCGCCTGGAGGCGGAGACGGAAGAGGATGTCCCAGTCGCCGGCCGGGACGTCGAGGCGAGCGAGCTCACCGTCGATCGCGTCCACCTCGGCAAGCGCGTCGAGGGTCGGCGTCGACGGCCGGGCGATGACCTCGATTCGGTCTTCCACCCGCTGCGACTCGGCGCTCGTCGTGAAGTGGGCGGCGGCCTGGGCGAGGCTCGTCATGATCGCGGCACGGGCGAGCAGCCGTTCGGCGGGCTTGCCCGAGACCACGATGTCCGATGGGTAGATGCCCACCTCCAGCTCGCTGCCGCGGAGCTCGACCATCCGATCCGGCAGCACGTCGGAGACATCGCGGCCCGCGATGAGGGCCAGGACGCGGCCGGGGATCTCGAGCACGAATGGCGCCGTGTGACGTGCGAGCCGGATGTCCCGGCGACGCAGGACGGCTTCGACCTGGTCGACGATCGCGGCGTAGCCGGCGGGCTTGGCCACGATCGGGATGTGGATGTCGGCCCAGCCGCGGCGGACGCTGCCGATCCGGCGGGCGATCCCGGCCAGCGGCAGGAACACGGCCATCCCCGCCAGCAGGATCGTGAGCGGGTAGCCCCGCAGCAGGCCTCCGACGATGGCGAGCCCCTTTGGTCGCTGGTCGTTCGCCGGCACGAGCAGGCTCGCGACCCCGACGAG
>DATBPR010000528.1:0-8582 GCA_036561285.1 Candidatus Limnocylindrales bacterium
TCCCGACGACGACGTTGGGCAGGCAGCCGCGGGCGGTGCGGCCGCCGACGACGGCTCCGGACAGGGCGCCGGCGAGGAACCCGACGATGATCCAGTAGAGGAGGTCGAAGAGCATCAGGCGGAGTCTGCCACCCCCGGCTCGCCCACGAACGCCTCGATCGCGCCGACGAAGGCCTCCGGGTGCGTGTGGTGGGCCGCATGCCGCGCGCCGGGGATCGTGATGACCCGCCCGTCGCGCAGCCGCGCGTCCAGGGCCCGGGTCGCCTCGCCGAACGGCGCGGCGCTCTCACCGCCGAGGATCTGGAGGACCGGCTGGCTCACCTCGCCGAGGGCGGCGAGCGACGCGGACTCACTCGTCTCCGCGCGCAGCTCGCGGATCGTCGTCCCGACGGCCGCCGTCCGCCGTGGCCAGATCGGGTCGGCGCGGAAGGCCGCGAGATCGGGCTCCGGCATCCCGACGATCTCGCGCATGAACATCGCGAGCGCCTCGTCGCGATCGCCCGCGGCGACGAGCGCCTCGATCCGCCGGACCGTGGCCGCGTCCGGGTCCTGGTAACCGCGTCCCCAGGGCACCGGCGGCGCGCCCTCGTACGAGACCACCCGGCGGATCCGGTCCGTCCGGAGCGCGGCGCCGAGGGCGATCCGTCCGCCGTACGAATGCCCGACGACGTCGACGGGTGCGCCCGCCACGTCCGCGGCCGCGTCCACGACGGCGACGAGGTCGTCGAATTCGCGGTTGATCTCGTAGGGCTCGCCGATGCGGCTGAGGCCTGACTGCCCGCGATCCCGGCGGTCGATCGGATAGAGCGTGTGCCTGGACGCGAGGAGCGGCCCGGACGTCCGCCAGGTCGTGTGGTCGGCCGTCGCGCCGTGGACCAGGACGAGCGGCGAACCCTGCCCCGTCGGGAAGATCCCGATGACCGGCCCGCCCGGCGTTCGGACGCCGAACTCCCGGCGCGGCTCGTTCGGCCAGTCGGGCGGCGCGGGCTCGTTCGCGTCCGTCATCGGGCCGGCCGCCAGACGTAGCGCACGTCAGGCTGCCCCTCCTCGTTCGCGCCGCCGTCGCCGAACCATTCGGCCGCGAAGCCGTTGCGCTCGTAGAACCGTCGGGCACGGTCGTTGGCCTGGAACGTGTAGAGCGACAGGCCGGCGGGCTGCCGCTCCTTCGCGAGATCGAGCAGGCGCCGCCCGATGCCCTCGCCGAGGCGGTCCGGCGCGACGTACAGCTGGTCGATCCCGCCATCCTCGACGGTCAGCATCCCGACGATCCGCCCACCCTCTGCGGCGACCCACGTCTCGCCCCGGGCGACGAGGACATCGCGGACCCAGCCGCGGACCTGGTCGTCCGTGTGGACGAGCGGGAAGTCGTAGGTCGCGGCGAAGGAGGCGAGATAGACGTCGGCGACGCCGGCCGCGTCGTCCGGACCTGCCCGCCGGACGACGAGCCCGTCGCCCGTGCTCAGAGTCGAGCCGCCGCGGCGCGGTCCAGGATCCAGGTCGCTCCCGCCCGCCGCGCGAGCTGGGCAGGCAGCCGGCGCGGATCCTCCGGACCCTTGAGCACGTCGGCCAGGACCTCCGCCTTCTCCTCGCCGGTCGAGACGACGAGGAGCTCGTGCGCCGCCGGCACGAGGGCCGGGTTCAGGGTGACCCGCGCGACGTGCGGCTCGATATGCGTCGGCGCCGGGATCCCGACGGCCCAGGCCCGCTCGTCGAAGGCCGCCGAGCCGGGGAAGACCGAGAGGATGTGCCCGTCCGATCCGACGCCGAGGAGGATCAGGTCGAAGGCCGGCCGGCCGTCGTCGTCCTCGTCCGGGCCGTCCGCCCGGATCTCCTCGACGTAGCGCGACGCCGCCCAGTCCGGGTCGCGGCCCTCGGCGATGGCGCCGGCGACGGGGATCGGGTGGACGTTGTCGCTGCGGATCGGGACGCCCGGGTCGCGGCCGGCGGTCACGTCCGCCCCGGACTGGCCCGTCCCGGACATGCCGCCGAACGCGCCCGCGTCCAGCAGCCGGTCGAACGCGATCTTGGCGTTCGAGAGGTTGTGGTCGAGCGGGACGAATCGCTCGTCGGTGAACCAGAGGCGGACCTTCCGCCAGTCGAGCTCGTCCCGGAGCGGCTCCGATGCGAGATGCCCGTAGATCGCGCCCGGCGCCGATCCACCGGTCGTCACCCAGTGGGCCTCGCCGCGGTCGTCGATCGCGACGTCGAGGATCTCGATGATCCGCTCCGCGGCCGCAAGGGCGCAGGCGGCCGGATCCGCAAGGGTGACGACGGTCGGCTCGCTCATCGGTTGGCGCCTCCGGGCAGCGATGCGGACGTGCGCGCTCGGTCGGCGATCGTAACCGGTCGGTCGATCACCCTTCGGTGCCGCCGGCGATCTCGGCCGCGAGCCGGAGCGTCCCGACGGCGACCGGATCGCGACCGCCGGCCTCGATCGCCTCGGCCAGGAGGTCGATGTCGTTCCGGCGGGGCGCCGTGAAGCCCCGCTCGAGGGCGTGGACGCCATCGCGCCAGACCCGGACGTGGACGGCCTCCTGCTCCGCGGTGACGTCGGCGCGGAGCTCGGAGCCGCGCCAGTCCGCCAGGAGCTCGACGCGGAGGGTCGTGCCGGACGGCATCTCGGACAGAACCGGCCGGATGACCACGGCCACATCGGACCGGTCGAGCCGCAGGGTCGCGGCGAGGCCCGCGCCCGGATTGGCGAGGGTCGTGCCGCGGCCCGTGGGTCGCCGGGGGCCGGCGCTCGTCATCGCCCCGAGCGGCTTCACGACATGCATCCCGAGCCGGGACCCGATCCACGCCGCGTGGTAGAGCGGCTTGACGATGTTCGCCGTCTCGGCGCCGAACTCGTCGCGGACGCCATAGGTGACCGCGATCCGGCGGAGGTGGCGGAGATAGGGCAGGAACTCCTGGATGTCGAAGATCGCCGCGATCGCCTCGCGCCAGCGGGACTGGCGGACGAGGGCGAAATCCGAGATCGCGAGCGGCAGGCGGTCGCCGACGGCGGCCATTCGTCGGAGCTGGGTCAGGCCGGTGCCGTTCCAGTGCGATCCGTCGACGACGAGACGGTCCGCCATCTCGAGCAGCTCGTTCGCCTGCGGGCCGGCGAAGGGCGGCTCGTCGGGCCACCAGATCGTGACGGGCAGGTCATGGATCAGGAGAGGGGCGATCACCGCGCCGAGATGCCGCCCGGACTCCCCGCCGATCGTGAGGTGGATCGTCTCCGCGCAGGTCTCCGGCGCCTCGGCCCGGGGCACCACGCAGTGGGCGGTGATCTGGGCGTCGAGCCACGAGGGTCCGTCGGGGTCGGCCGGCTGGACGATCGTCGTTCGGGAGGGGTGGCGCCCGGTCAGCATCTGGATGATCGCCGCGCAGCGCTCGCCGACCTCCGGCCGGGCAGCGATGACCACGAGGTTCATCACGCTCGTCCGCGCGGCGACGTGGCGGTCGTCGTTCACCTCGTCGTGGTTGGCATCCACCTCTGGGTTCGTCTGGGCCCAGATCCGGGTGAGCTCCTGCTCGACCTCCTCCAGGCTGTGGACGCGCGACCGGAACCGGACGACGGGCTCGCCGGGCCGGGCGAAGGGCTGGGGCGTGATCGTGGCGATGCCGCCCTCCATCAGGCGTGCCGCCGACGAGGGCGCTGGCCCAACGTGATGCCGGTCAGATCCGGCGCCATTTCCTGCCCTCACGGGCGAGGAGCTCATCAGCCGCCTCTGGACCCCACGACCCCGCTTCGTAGTCCGGGAAGTCCGGCGCGTCCTCGTCCGCCCAGGTGTCGATGATCGGCGTGACCCGCGCCCAGGCGCCCTCGACCTCGTCCGCCCGGGTGAAGAGCGAGGCGTCACCGAGCAGGGCGTCGAGGATCAGCGTCTCGTAGGCATCGGGCGAATCGACCGTGAACGCGGAGCCATAGGTGAAGTCCATCGTCACCGAACGGACGTCGATGCCGAGCCCGGGGACCTTCGCCCCGAACCGCAGCATGATCCCCTCGTCCGGCTGGATCCGGATCGCCAGGAGGTTCGGGTCCGGCTCGGAGCTCGAGTCCCGGAAGAGCCGGTGCGGCACCTCCTTGAACTGGATCGCGATCTCGGACGCCCGCTTCGGCAGGCGCTTGCCGGTCCGGAGGTAGAACGGCACCCCGGACCAGCGCCAGTCGTCGACCTCGAATCGGGCGGCGACGAACGTCTCGGTCTCGGACTCCGGGCTCACCTCCGGCTCCGCCCGGTAGGCCACGACCGGCTTGCCGGACACCCAGCCGGGGCCGTACTGGCCGCGGACGACATCGGTCCGGATCCGGTCCGGGCTGAGCTCGGCGATCGCCCGGATGACCTTGACCTTCTCGTCGCGAAGCGCGTCCGCGTCGAACGTCGCCGGCGGCTCCATCGCGACGAGGCTCATCAGCTGGAGCAGGTGGTTCTGGAGGAAGTCCCGGCTCGCCCCGGTCTCCTCGTAGAACGAGCCGCGGTTCTCGACGCCGATCGACTCGGCGACGGTGATCTGGATGTGGTCGATGTGGCGGCGGTTCCAGATCGGCTCGAAGATCCCGTTCCCGAAGCGGAAGACCAGCAGGTTCCGGACCGTCTCCTTCCCGAGGTAGTGGTCGATGCGGTAGACCTGCGACTCGCGGAAGACCTTGCCGACCTCGCGGTTCAGGCGGATCGCGGACTGGAGGTCGTGACCGAACGGCTTCTCGATGACGATCCGACGCCAGCCGCCCTCGTGATGCTCGTGGTCGAGCCCGACGCGCCCGAGCTGGGCGACGATCTCGGCGAACGCCGACGGCTGCGTCGCGAGGTAGTAGAGGTGGTGGCCGGGCGCGTTCTGTTCCTTGTCGATCGCCTCGAGCGTCGTGACGAGCTCGTCGTAGGACGCGCCGTCGTCGAAGTCCATCCGCTGATAGCGGATCCGGGACGAGAACGAGCGCCAGGCGGCCTCGTCGAGCGGCAGGACGCGGGAGTACTTCTCGAGCGAGGCGCGGAACTCCGTGCGGAGGCTGTCGTCCGTGTACGGCCGGCGACCGATCGCGAGGATGACGAACTCGTGCGGCAGCAGGTTCGTCCGCCACAGCTGGTAGAGCGCCGGGATGACCTTGCGATGGGCGAGGTCGCCGGTGGCTCCGAACAGAACGAGGGTGCTCGGGTCCGGGACGCGCTCGAGCCGGAGCCCTTCGCGGAGCGGGTTGACGTCCGCCTTCGGGCTGGCCTTCCGCTTGCCCTGTCGGGCCTCGCGCAGGTCGCGCATCGTCCGCGGCGCGTCCTTCGCCCGGGGCGCGGGATGCGCCACCTTGTCCGGTGCGCTCTCCGGCGACACCTCGGGCGCGTCCGGGGCGCTCGAGGTCCGGCGTCGCCTGGGCGCGGCGGTCTCGGTCATGGCCGCGTGGCGCCCGTGCGGTCCGTGGGCTCCGTGCGCTCCGTCTCGGCCGCTGTTTTCTGCCAGATGATCCTCACCCGGTCATTGGGCGAGAGGCGGAGGCCCCGCCGTCTCGTGGATGGCCGTCTGTTAGCCGCCGACGGCAAACTCGCGGCCGTTTCGGCCTCGATTCGGCCCCGAACCGGCCGCTCGGGCTGCCGTGCGCTCACCTGGGTGCCATCTGGCAGAAACGGGACCGATGGGAGGGACGGGCTCGTCGGCACCAACGGGCACGCTGGCGGGAACGGGGCGGCAGACGCGAACCGGATCGCCGGCAGCAAGCGGATCGGCGCGGCCGCGTCAGGCACCACTCGAGTCCTACTCCGTCTTGACCGCGTGCCCGCCGAACTCGTTGCGGAGCGCGGCGAGGACCTTCGCGCCGTAGGAGTCGGACTGCCGGGAGCGGAACCGGGTCAGGAGCGACAGGGTGATCACCGGCGCCGGGACGTCGTGGTCGATCGCCTCCTGGACCGTCCAGCGGCCTTCGCCGGAGTCCTCGACGAAGCCCTGGAGGTGGGCGAGATCCTGGCCGTTCGCGCGGAACGCCCGGCCGGCGAGCTCCAGCAGCCACGACCGGACGACCGAGCCCTGCATCCACAGCTCCGAGATCGCCGCGAGGTCGAGCTTGTACGACGAGGCGTGCATGATCTCGAATCCCTCGGCGTAGGCCTGCATGAGGCCGTACTCGATCCCGTTGTGGACCATCTTCACGTAGTGCCCGGCGCCGGGACCGCCGACGTGGAGGTAGCCACCCTTCGGGGCGAGCGACGTGAAGATCGGCTCGAGCGGCTTCACCGCCTCGTCCTCGCCACCGACCATCAGGCAGTAGCCGACCTGGAGGCCCCAGATCCCGCCGGACGTGCCGGCGTCGATGTAGTGCACGCCCTTCTTCGCCAGCTCCTCGTGGCGGCGCTGGTCGTCGTGGAAGTTCGTGTTCCCGCCGTCGATGATCGTGTCGCCCGGCTCGAGGTGCTCCATCAGCTCGGCGATCTGGGCCTCGGTCGCGTCACCGGCCGGAACCATGATCCAGACCGCCCGCGGCTTCTCGAGCTTCTCGACGAGCTCCGCGATCGAGAACGCGGCGATCGCCCCTTCGCCGGCGATCTCCTGGGTCTTCTCCGGCGTCCGGTTGTAGGCGACGACCTCGTGGCCGTCTCCGAGCAGACGGCGGACCATGTTGGCGCCCATCCGCCCGAGACCGACGAACCCGATCCGCATCCGATGCGCCTCCCTGTCGATGGTCCGGCCGGCGTCGATCGGCGAGCCCGCCCGGGTCTGTGGTGGATCAGCCGTGCGCGAGCGCCTCGCGGAGCACCTGTTCCAGCGCGATGAGCCCGCGCTCGGGGTCGGCGAGGTGGACGCGCAGGATCGGCAGGTCGTGGGCCTCGATCGCCGCGAAGTCGCCCTCGGCCTGGGCGTCGATCAGGCGGCCGAACGTGTACGGCCAGCCGGGGATCGGCCGGTCGTGCGGGTGGTCCGCCGTGAGCTGGAGGAACCAGCCGATCGGCGCGCCGCCCTTGTGAAGCTGGCCGGTCGAATGGAGGAAGCGCGGCCCGTACCCGGCGGTCGTCGCGCAATGGGTCGCGTCGCGGAGGAGGGCGCGGATCCGGTCCATCGATTCGGTGGCGGCGTCGGACGGCGCGATGAACGCCTGGAGGGCGAGATAGGCGTTCGGCTTGCGCCGGGCCAGGTGCCGGGCAAGCTCGCCGACGATCGTCCCGTCGCCCGCGGTCAGGCGCATCGGGGCGTCGCCGTACAGCGTCAGCCCGGTCGCGGAGTCCGCGACGAGCGGCGGCGGCGGCGCGGCGGGCCGCTCCCCGTCCGAGGCGCCGGCGAGCACCTTGCGGGTCAGGTCCTTCGCCTCCTCGACGTTCGGCTGGTCGAACGGGTCGATCCCGAGGACAGCCCCCGCGACCGCCGTCGCGATCTCCCAGCGGAACATCTCGGCGCCGAGGTCGATCGGATCGGCGATGTCGATCCGGATGACCGGGTGTCCCGCGGCCGACGCGGCATCGACGAACGTGTCGCCCGCGGTGGTCGGGCTCGTGCCGTCCTCGTCGGCGAGGGTGAGGCGGACGAACACGCGGTCCTTGCCGTAGGCCTCGATCGGGCCGATCGGCTCGCGATCGACCGGGACGATGCCCAGGCCGTGCTTGCCGGTGCTCTCCGCGAGGAGCTGCTCCAGCCACGAGCCGAAGCTCGCGATCGCCGGGTCGGCGATCAGCGTCAGCTTGTCGCGACCGTTCTTCGCGAGCGTCCCGATCGCGAGCCCGAGCGACAGACCCGGGTTCGTCTCCGGGTTCTCGTCGCGACACGCCTCGACCATCGCCCGGGCGGACTCGAGCAGCGGATCGAGGTCGATCCCCATCAGGCTCGCCGGGACCAGCCCGACATAGCTCAGGGCCGAGTAACGGCCTCCGATGTCGGGCGGGTTGAGGAAGACCTCGCGGAAGTCGTCGTGGTGGGGGATCGATTCGACGCTCTTGTCCGGGTCCGTGACCGCGACGACGAACTCGCCGGGATGCTCGAAGCGCTTGGCGCCGCGGGCCCGGAGGGCCTGCTCGGCACGCTCCCAGAAGTCGGCGAGGAATGCGAGCGGCTCGGTTGTCGTGCCGGATTTGCTCGCGACGATCCAGAGGGTCGAGAGCGGGTCGAGGTCGTCGACGAGCGCGGAGACGCCCGCCGGGTCGGTCGTGTCGAGGACGCGGAGCTCGAGCCAGTCCTCGATGGTGCCGAAGACCTCGCGGAGGACCTCCGGAGCGAGGCTGCTGCCGCCCATCCCGGCGACGACCGCCGTCGTGAAGCCGGCGTCGCGGACGCCCTCGCCGAACCCCTCGAGGGCGCCGATCTGGTCGGCGAAGTGGGCCGGGCTGTCGAGCCAGCCGAGGCGGTCGGCGATGGCCGCCTGGACCCGGTCGTTCGACGACCAGAGGGTCGTGTCCTTCTCGGAGATCCGGCGCGCCCACGCCTCCGACCGGGCCCGGCCGACGGCCTCGGCAAAGGCTTCCTGGCCCTCCCCGAGGGACAGGCGGATCGGCGCGATCGACGGGGAAGCGGTCGAGTCGGTCATCGGTGACCGCATGGTAGACCGCCCGGCCGATGTGGGCGTGAACGTCCGGTGAACGTCACGGGACGGTCAGAGCGGCGGCGCCTGCCAGCCGCCCGAGGCA
>DATBPR010000529.1:0-5465 GCA_036561285.1 Candidatus Limnocylindrales bacterium
GACCGGAGCCAGGCCGAGGACGTCGCGGTAGAGCGCCACCATCGGCTCGAAGGCGGCGGTGCGGACCCCGAGGAATCGAAGGGAACGGATCATCGTCATGTCGCAGGGTATCGTCGCACCGACATGGCCCCCTCCGTCACGCCGCGCCGTCGCGAGGCCGGTCCGCGCCCGAGTGCCGGCCGCCGGATCGGCATCGTCGCGATCGTCGCGGTCGGCCTGACGGCCCTCGGCCTCGGGGTTGTCGGAGCGGCAGGGAGCGGCGGATCGCCGTCTCCCTCCCCGGATCTCGCCGCGGCCGCGTCGATCATCCCGCTGGCGTCGACCGGCCGGGCATCCGCACCGGCGAACAGCGCTTCGGTGGCGCCCTCGCAGACCACTCCCGCGTCGCCTGCGCCCTCGGCGGCCGGGCCTTCCCCGAGCCCATCGGGCCTCGTCCCCGCGGACGCCCGTGCCGCGCTCGAGCGACGGCTCCAGATGACCATCGATCGCGCCCGGACGAAGCTCGCGATCCCCGGCCTGTCGGCGACGGTCCTGTTCCCGGACGGGACGAGCTGGTCCGGCGCGTCGGGCTTCGCCAGGGTGGCGACGAAGACGCCGGCCACGCCGGAGACCGCGTTCGCCTTCGCGAGCATGAGCAAGACCTTCACCTCGGCCGTGATCCTCCAGCTGATCGACGAGGGCAAGCTGTCGCTGAGCGACCCGGCGGTGAAGCGGCTGCCCGCCGGCCTGCCGGTCACGGTGAACCCGCGGATCACGATCGGCATGCTCCTCGATCACACGAGCGGCCTGGCCGACTACTTCCTGAACCCGAAGATCGATCCCGCCCTTCGGCGCGATCCGGGCCGGTCCTGGGCACCGGCGGACGCCCTGCGCTACGTCGGCAAGCCGCTCTCGGCGCCGGGCAAGGCGTGGCACTACTCGAACACCAACTACCTGCTCCTCGGGCTGATCGCGGAGCGGGCGACCGGCAAGCCGCTCGCGACGCAGGTGCGGGAGCGCCTCCTCGACCCGCTCGGCCTCGGCGCGACGTGGTACCAGGCCGCCGAATCGGCGAAGGCCCCGCTGGCCGACGGCTACCGGGTCACGAGCACGAAGCCGGCCGCGCGACCGACGGACCTGGCGGACGGCAGCGGGGTCGCCCCGTTCCGGTCCGTCGTGACAGCCGCCGGCGGCGCCGGCTCGCTGGCCGGGACCAGCGCCGACATCGCCCGGTGGGCCCGCGCCCTGTATGGCGGCGACGTCCTCGGGCCGGTCGGAACCGGGATCCTGCTCAGCGATTTCACGAAGACGCACGGCTACATCCCCGGCGTGTCGTACGGGTTCGGGGTCCAGGCCCTCTCGATCGACGGGCATCCGAGCCTCGGCCATTCGGGCCGGCTTCTCGGCTTCCGCGGCGCGGTCCGCCACTTCCCGATCGACGGGCTCACGATCGCCGTCCTGACGAACCAGAGCCGGGCCGATCCTGGCACGATCGTGCGCGCGCTCCTGCGGGTCGTGTCGCCGGCTGCCCCCGCTCCGTCGCCGTCTGCCTCGGGCGCCCCGGCCGCCTCGGTCCCACCCGCCGGCTGAGCGACCGACAGGACGAAGGGACCGAGCCCGGCCGGTACGGACGGGTGATGCGTCCGCGCTCCGCCCACCCCCAGACTCGGGTCCTGCTCGAGGGTGGAGCACCATGCCGATCCGGGTCGAGATCTACACCGCCGGGGGGATCGCGGTCGGTGTCCTGCCACGAGCGAGTCATCTGCGTGACGCGCTCGAGGCCGGCGACAGCCTGCGCGTCGAAGCCGTGACCTGGCATCCCCTCGACGACACCGCCGCCGGTGAGCAGGCCGAGATCGTCCTGGCCCCGGACGACATCCACCTCGCCACGGTCGAGGAATCAGAGGATCTCCCGGTCCACGCCCAGTGGCACGACATCGTGCTCGACGTCGGGCCGTACCGCGTCCTCGGTCAGCTGGCGACGATGCCGGGCTTCGACCCGGGGCGCGCCCTCGCCCGGCCGACGGGCGAGTTCGTCCAGCTGCGCGACGTGAGCGTCGGGCTCCTCGCCGAGGACGCCGAGGGCCTGTCCCGACCGCTGGCCCTCGTGAACCGCTACGTCGTCGACCGGGTCGAGGCCGACCTGATGCTCGGCTTCTTCTTCCCGGGCGCGGAGATGATCTCGACGAAGACCGAGGAGCCGATCTTCATCACCTCGACGCCGTCCCTGTCGACATCGAGCTCTCCGGCGACGCCGGACGCCGACGCGACGACCACGGAACCGGACGGGGAAGCGCCGGCGCAAGGTGACGCCGGCGAACCGGCTGAGGACGAGGCAGTCACAGCCCCCCTGGCGCCGGCGGCCGCCGCCGCCGCTCCGGCGACCGAAGGGGCCTAGGCGCCCGCTCGATACTGGACAGGCTTGCGATGGGGGTGATGGCCCGGCCGGCTCCCGGTTCGCGGTCCGGCACCCGTCCGGCTGTCGAGCCCGCCGCGCAACGGTCGTGCCTGGACCCGCGGGTCCGGCTCGAAGCCCGGCTCCACCTGCCAGGGGATCGCCGTGCGGAGGAGCCGCTGGACGTCCTTCAGCAGGTCGGCCTCGTCCACGGTGACGATGCTGATCGCGTCGCCTGTCTGGCCGGCCCGGCCCGTCCGCCCGATCCGGTGGATGTAGTCCTGCGGGTTCCACGGCAGCTCGAAGTTCACGACGTGGGGCAGGTCCTCGATGTCGAGCCCGCGGGCCGCGACGTCGGTCGCGACGAGCACCCGGATGTCGCCGGTCTTGAACTCCTCCAGCGCCCGGGTCCGCTCCGGCTGTGACCGATCGCTGTGGATCGCCACGGCGTTGAGGCCCTGGCGGTCGAGCCAGGTCGCGAGGCGCGTCGCCGCGATCTTGGTCCGGGTAAAGACGAGCACCTGGCGCAGGTCCCGGCTCCGGATCAGGTGGGCGAGGAGCTCTTCCTTCCGCTCGCGGTCCACGGGGTAGTAGACCTGGCGGACCGCCTCCGCGACGGTATTCCGCGGGGCGACCTCCACCTCGACGGGGTCGCGCAGGATCGTCTTCGAGAGCCGCCGGATGTCGTCGGAGAACGTGGCCGAGAACATCAGGTTCTGGCGCTTGGCCGGGAGCAGGGCGATGATCCGCTGGATGTCCGGCAGGAAGCCCATGTCGAGCATTCGGTCGGCCTCGTCGAGGACGAGGATCTCGACCTGGCCGAGATTCGCGACCTTCTGGCCAACGAGATCGAGGAGACGGCCAGGCGTGGCGACGAGGATCTCGATGCCGCCCCGGAGGGCCTTGATCTGGGGGTCCATCGGCATCCCGCCGTAGACCACCGTGGAGCGGAGGGGCACGGTCCGCCCGTAGGTGTGGACGCTCTCGTCGACCTGGACGGCGAGCTCGCGGGTCGGGACGAGGATCAGGACGCGGACCGGGTGGCGGGCCGGTGAGAACGAGGTATTCGCGTGCTGCCGGAGGCGGTCGAGGATCGGCAGTGTGAACGCCGCGGTCTTGCCGGTGCCGGTCTGGGCCGCGGCGAGGACGTCGCGTCCCTCGAGCACGAGGGGGATCGCCTTGGCCTGGACGGGGGTGGGCTGCTCGTAGCCCTCCTCCTCGACGGTCCGGAGGAGGTCGGCCGACAGGCCGAGGGTATCGAAGGTCATCTGGCTCCTGGAGCCCGTTGTGCACACCGGCGCGCGGGCCATCGGGTTCGGTATTCCGCTCGCCTCCCTCGAACGCCGTGCAAACGGCGCGGTGCGAGTGCGGTCGCGGGAAGGATAGCCGACCGGCGGGTCTCGGGGCCGGGGCTCGCGGGTTTCCGCTCGCCGCGGGCCTACCGGCGCGCATCGGCACCGGGTCCCGTGGCACCCCGTCACCGCCTGAGCGTGGCAACCCGTCCCTTCGGCCGATCGCGGCTGGTGCCATCGGGGGAGGCGCCGGTTGCGTGTCACTGGCATACTTCGGCTCGGCCCCCAGGCTGCAACCTCCAGACAGACAGGCATCAACAGAAGACCGCCGCCCCCCACGGCAGGACCCTGTCGTCAACCGGTGGACGAGCCCAACCGCATCTGCCCGTCCGCCCCGCCTACCGATCGGCTCACCCGGTCGCCCCCATCCCACGCGTCCGCGCACGGTACGTATGTCCGCGTGCGCCTTCCTGCTCTTCGGGCGGCACAGACCACCGTCGCCGTGCCCGATGCACGGTGTTCCGGCGGAGAGGAGGCAAGAGCGTTGCCGGTATCCCGAGACGGCGCCCAGCGGGCGTCAGGCCACCGCACCTTCCGGTTGGCCGCCATGGCCGCCCTCGCCGCCGTGCTGGCAGTGGGCGGCCTCACGACGCATCCGCAGGTCGCCGAGGCGGCCGGCAGGAAGGTCGTCATCGTCGTCGGGCCGGTCGGTTCGCAGACGTCCAACTACATCGCAGCCGCCAAGCGCCTCGCCGCGCAGGCCCGCTCGTACGGGGCGGCGGTCTACCAGGTCTACAGCCCGCACGCGACCTGGTCCCGAGTCCGGTCCGTGTCCCAGGGCGCGAACCTCTTCATCTACCTCGGTCACGGCAACGGCTGGCCCAGCCCGTATAACCCCTTCGAGCGTCTCACGAAGGACGGCCTCGGCCTGAATGCGAGCGACGGCAGCTCCCGCGTCAGGTACTACGGCGAGTATTACGTCGACCGGTACCTGAACTTCGCGCCGAACTCGGTCGTGATCCTGAACCGGCTCTGCTACGCGTCCGGCAACAGCGAGTGGGGCAGGGGCTACCCGACGAAGGCCACGGCGATCAAGCGGGTCGACAACTTCGGCGCTGGCTTCCTCCGGACCGGTGCCCGGGCGGTCTTCGCCGAGGGCATCGACAACGCGGCCTACATCCTGTCGGGCCTGTTCAAGTCGACGAAGACGATCAAGCAGATCTTCTTCTCGGATCCCGCCCGCGACATGCGCTGGGACTTCAGCTTCCACTCGGCGCGGACGCCCGGCAAGGTCGGCCTGCTCGATCCGACGGAGCACTCGAACCACTACTACCGGTCGGTGATCGGTGACCTGGGGATGACCGCCACGACCTGGCGCTGACCCGGGAACTCCTCGGGCAACGCACACGAGGGCATCCGCGGGGCGGATGCCCTCGTCGCGTGCTCGGGAACCGGTGCGGCCCGTCAGCCGCGCCGGATGCCCGTCAGGCGGGGTTCGAGATCGCGACCGTGATCCGGAGGGAGCGCGGCTGGCGGCCGCTCCGCTCCAGCTCGGCGGCCAAGCGGGCGATCGCGGCAAGGAGGGTCGTCTGCCGGCGGGTCGTGGCCACGCAGAGCTTGATCGTGCGCACGGCGGTGACTCCTGATCGAGGGCCCGGCGTCCGGTCGGGCATGGCTCGATGATCGGCGTGCGACCGGCGGGCGGGGATGGTCGGGTGGCGCCGATCCCGCGCGACGTTCGGTGGAGGGGACCGCGGCCGAACGACGTAGGAGCGACGTAGGAGCGCCCTCCCCGGGTC
>DATBPR010000530.1:0-2570 GCA_036561285.1 Candidatus Limnocylindrales bacterium
GGATCCTCGCTCGCCCGGCAGGCTGGATCGCCGTCGGTGTCGCGGTCGCGCTCGTCGGGGCCACGATCTTCGGGACAGGGCTCCTGGGCCAGCCGGGACCGACGGTCGCTCCCAGCCCGAGCGCGAGCCTCAGCCCCAGCGCGAGTCCGAGCGGGAGCCCCTCTTCGCCGGCCGGCGGGTCCCCGCCGGCATCCGGGCCGACCGCGACCGTCGTGACCCCCCAGGCCACGATCGCCCTCCAGAGGCCGCTCGTGCTCGTCTCGGACGGGAAGGCGCTCTGGGTCATGACGGATGCCTCGATGATCGTGCGAATCGATCCGGCGACCAATTCGGTCGGGGCGGCCAGCCAGTTCGGGCTGATCGGCGACCAGTGGCAGGGCCTGGCGGCATCGGCGAACGGGCTGTGGATCACCGACTGGGATACGAAACGCGCCTACCGCATCGATCCCGCGAGCCTCCAGGTCGTCGCGCAGGTCCAGACCGGCCTCGCCCTGAAGGGCGTCATGGTCACGGCCGACGGCGTCTGGATCGCCGATACGCACGCAGGCACGGTCATCCGGATCGACCCGAAGACAAACAAGGTCGTCGCGACGATCCAGGTGGGCCCGACGGGGACCAGCGGACCGAACTGGCTGGGAAGTGGGCTCGGCAGTGTCTGGGTCGACATCCCCAACGACTCGACTGTCGTCCGGATCGACCCGGCCACGAACCGGGTCCAGGCAACGATCCCGGTCCCCACGATCACGCCGTGCGGCGGGTTCGGCGTCGGCCCCGACGCGGTCTGGGTCACCGAATGCGCATCGGCCAACCATGTGGCCCGGATCGATCCGGCGTCGAACACCGTCGTCGCGACGGTTGATCTTGGCGGCCTCGGCTACAACCCCGCGATGATCGGCGGTGCGCCCTGGATCGCGGTCGATCGCGGCCATGCGAACGACGGTCAGATCGTCCGAATTAACCCCGTGACCAACAAGGTCGATCGCGTCCTCGTCTCCGGCCGCACGTTCGGCGGAGGCGGGGACATCGTCGTCCTGGGCAGCTCCGTCTGGGTCACGGACGGCTACAACGGCGAGGTCCTGCGGCTGCCCCTGTCCGCGTTCGCGCCCTAGCGAATCACGCGATAGACGGCGATCACATAGCCGGCCGGGGAGATCTCGCTCCGGATCAGCTCGAGTCGAAGCGACGGCACGCCGTCGAGGAGCCGTCGGCCGCGGCCGGCGATCATCGGCCCGATCACGAGCACGAGCTCGTCCACCATATCGGCGGCCAGCAGCGCCTGCGCGACCGAGATGCTCGCGTGGACGCCGACATCGCCTCCGGCCTGCTGCCGGAGATCCCGAACGAATTCGACCAGGCCGCCTTCGATCGCGGTCGCCCGGGCCCAGTCCCGGTCAAGCGGCGTCGAGGTCGCGACGTGCTTCGTGACCCCGTTGATGAACGTCGCGAACGGCTCGATGTCGCTGCCCGGCCAGAACTCGGCCCATTCGTCGTAGCTCCGGCGGCCCAGGATGACCGCGTCCTGTGCGGCAATCACCGCGGCAAGGTTGGCGTCCAGCCCGTCGTCCCAGCCGAAGAACGTATCCGGGGCCTCGGCCACGCCGTCGAGGGACAACAGCTCGTAGACAACGATCTTCCGCACGCCCTCCTCCTTCGATCGGTCTCGATGCACCTTGTCGACCGATTCAGCCGCCGAAACTCATCGCCGCGGCGTGCGCCTGTCCGCGTTCGCGCCGTAGGCGCCAAGAGCATGATGTGCTCGCGTCTCCACCGGGCCGGAACTCCTCGCCTCGGTCGCTGGGGGTCCGCTCGAGGGAGACCGCCGTGAGGGCCCTGCAGTACACCGCGATCGGCATGCCCCCCGAGATCCGGGAGATCCGCACACCGGAGCCCGGACCGGGAGAGGTCCTGATCCGGGTGACGGCGGCGGGGGTCTGCCACTCGGACGAGTACTTCATGAGCCTCCCCGCGGATCGGTACACCTTCGGGCTGCCGCTCACCCTCGGACACGAGGGCGCCGGGATCGTCGCGGCGCTCGGGGCCGGCGTCCGCGGCGTGCACGAGGGCGACGCCGTCGCGGTCTACGGAGCCTGGGGCTGCGGGAACTGTCGGGCCTGCGCGATGGGCGCCGAGAACTACTGCGTGAAGGCCGTCGCCATGCACATCGGCTGGCCCGGCATGGGCGACCCCGGGTGCATGGCCGAGTACCTGATCGTCCCGAGCGAGCGGCACCTCGTTCCGCTCGGGGACCTCGATCCCGTCCAGAACGTCCCGCTGACCGACGCCGGGCTGACGCCCTACCACGCGATCGTCACGTCGCTGCCGAAGCTCGTCCCGGGCTCGTCCGCCGTCGTGATCGGCGTCGGGGGCCTCGGCCATCTCGCGATCCAGATGCTTCGAGCCCTGTCGCCCACGCAGGTGATCGCGCTCGACATCGCCGAGGACAAGCTCGCGTTCGCGCGGGATGTCGGGGCGCACGCGGCGCTGCTCTCGGATCCCTCGCCGGTCGAGGCCGTCCTCGACCTCACGGGCGGACGCGGCGCGGCTGCGGTGTTCGACTTCGTCGCCAGCCA
>DATBPR010000531.1:0-8169 GCA_036561285.1 Candidatus Limnocylindrales bacterium
GCGCCGGCACATCGCGAGCGTGCGGTCGCCGGCGAACGGCGCCGCCAGGCCGTCGGCGACCGTGTGCGGCTCGATCGGGACGGGGGCGCCGGCGGCGAACGCCCGGGTCATCGCGTCCGCGCCGGTGGGCTCGACGCCGTAGACGCGGACTTCCGGGCGCTGCTCCTTCACGGCGGCCGCCACGCCCGAGATCAGCCCGCCGCCGCCGATCCCGACGACCAGGACGTCGAGGTCCGGCACGTCCTCGAGGATCTCCGTCCCGACGGTGCCGTGGCCAGCGATCACCATCGCGTCGTTGAAGGGGTGGGTGAAGACGAGTCCGCGCTCGTCGCGGATCCGCTCCAGGGCGCGGAACGCTTCGCCGACGTGCGCCCCCTCGAGGACGACCTCCGCGCCGTAGTCGCGGCACGCCTGGACCTTGAGCGGGTTGGCGGTCTCCGCCATCACCGTGACCATCGGGACGCCGGCTGCCGTCGCTGCCCAGGCGAACGCCTGGCCCGCGTTGCCGGCCGACATGGTGATCGCGCCGCGCGCGCGCTGCTCGGGCTCGAGGGTGGCGATCCGGTTGGTCATCCCGCGGGCCTTGAACGAGCCGGTCTTCTGGAGGTTCTCGGCCTTGAGGTAGAGGCGACCGTCGGCGAGGCGCGGGCCGCCGGCCGCCGCGACGAAACGGGCGGCCGTCGAGCTCGAGAGCATCGGCGTGCGGTGGACGTGGCCGGCGATCCGCTCGCGCGCCGCCAGGATCTCGTCGAGGCCCACGAGGAGGTCATCGGAGGTCACGGCGGGGAGTATGGCAGTCGGGCAGCGTCCTGCGCCCCAAAGACTTGCGCATTTGCGCAATTAGTGACATGATTCCGGTCGTGCTGGACACCACCACAACCAACCCGGCCTCGTCCGAGTACGACCGTCAGCGCTATGCGGCCATCGGACGGGCGCTCAGCGACCCCAAGCGCCTGTGCGTGCTGGAGTCGCTGGCGGGTGGCGAGCTCTCGGTCGGCGACCTGTCGACCAAGGTCGGCTGCCAGGTGCCCAACATGAGCCAGCACCTCGCCGTGCTTCGGAGTGCCGGGCTCGTCCAGAGCCGCCGCGACGGATCGACGGTCCTGTATCGCCTCGCCGACGTCCGCGTCCTCGAGGCCTACCGGCTCATCCAGAGCCTCGCGGGTCCGGTCGACTGACGCCCGCCCGTTCACAGGCGCACCCGCGCGCATCCGCGGGCAGAAAGGAACCGAACCCCATGGCCATCCAGCACGCGACGGACGAGACGTTCGAGCAGCTCGTGCTGAAGAACGACAAGCCGGTCGTCGTCGACTTCTGGGCCACCTGGTGCGGACCGTGCAAGATGGTCGCGCCGGAGATGGAGAAGATCGCCGCCAAGTACGAGGGTGCGGTCGACGTCGTCAAGGTCGACGTGGACGCGAACCCGCGGATCTCGCAGGCGTTCAACATCATGAGCATCCCGACGATCGCGTTCTTCCGACCCGGCCAGCAGCCGCTCGGCATGGCCGGCGCCCGGCCGATGGAGGCGATCGAGGCCCAGTTCGGCCTCGCCCAGTACACGCCGGAGAGCGCGCCGACCGAGGCCTGAGCACCGGCGCCTCCGCGGCGCCCATCAGCATCAACACGACGCCGCCCGTTCCAACGGGCGGCGTCGTCGATTCCGGCTAGTGGCTCCGTCCCGCCGCCGTCACCCGGCGGTGGGCGCTGAGGAACCAGGCTTCGGCGCGATCGACAGCGCCGTCGTCGAGGACCGCGGGGGCGAACGTCACCCAGTCCGGGCCGCGCGTCGACGGCGTCGCGTCGGGTGTCCGGAGGGCCGCCCGCGCGACCAGCGGGTCCAGCCGGAACTCGGCCCGATCGCCGCTGAGCGCCGCGAACATCGCGGGCGGCGATCCGGCGGCGAAGGTCGTCGCCGCGTGGGCTGCCGTCGTGACCACTCCGCCCGTATCCTCCGCGGCCGCGGCGAGCACGTCGGCCAGCGTCAGATCGGTCGGCGTCGCCTCCAGGGCCTCCGCGTCGGTCGGTGGGCGATCCCCGGTCATCGCGGCCCCGCCTGATCCGTCAGCCGATCCCGGCGGCGTCCAGGATCGCGATGAGGTCCGCCCGGTGGTCGTCGTAGTGCTCGATCGTCTCCTCGTAGAAGAACTGCTGCTCGCCGGCGTCCTTGACCCAGCGGATCTCCGGGACGACCGTCAGGAAGCCGCGCAGCTCGCCGGCGACCCGGGCGAACTCCTGGCGGACCTCGTCGATCGTCTTCGCCCTCCAGTCGGCGAGTGCCTCCTCGTTGACGACGTCGCCGCCGCGGGCCTCCCAATCGGCGTCGGCCGCCGCGTGTGACGGGGACCGCTCGCCCATCGCCAGCTCCTTCGCCACGTCGAGCGAGAGCAGCTGCCACGTGACGAGATGGCCCATCAGGTCCCGACCGGACCAGCCGTGGGCGGCCTCGACGGGCGCCTCGAGCTGCTCGTCGGTCAGGAGCGACAGGGCCTCGTACGGTCGCCAGGCATCGCGCTCGTCCTCGAGGAACGAGAGGGCATCGGTGTACATGCCGTCATCGTAGACGGGCGCTGCGAGGAGTCGCCGATCACGGTCGCCGTCGAGACGCCCGCTCGACAGCGTCATCCTAGGGTGAGCTCTCGCTGGCGAAACTTGCGCGACGAAGGGTCGCCACTTCGCCGCGCGGGCAAGCACGGGGTTCGAACGGTGCCGGATCAGCCGCCGGAACAGACGATCACGCCGCCGGGAATGACGGGTCGCTCCGCCTGGCCGGTGCTGCGTTTCGGCGAACCGTTCGGCAGCGCGGCGGACGCTCCGGCAGCGGTGGCGGACACGCCGACGGTGTCCACCCCGGAACGCGCGGACGATCCGGAGAGCACGCCCATGCCGGAGCCGGCCGGCCCCCGCGCGACGCCCGCCCTGGACCCGCAACCGCCGGGCGCGGGGCACGCGCGCGACGCCACGATCGATCCGACGGTCGACACGACGGGCGAGGTCGACGAGACCGCCCGCCGGTTCCGGACGCGGGAGCCGGGCATCGTCCTCGACTGCGGCGCCACGGACAGCGTCCGGCATGTCGGCGTGATCTTCGTCCATGGCATCGGGTCCCAGGCCGCCGGCGAGACGCTCCGCGAGTGGGGCGGTTCGATCATTCGCGTCCTCGCCGAGTTCCGGATCGACGAGCGGGTGCCTGCGGACCCGGTCGTGACGACGCGGCTCGATCCGACGACCGGCGGGAGCCTGTACATCGAGATCGAGCTGCCGGAGATCCGGGCGGCGGACGGCTCGGTCACGGCCGCAGCCGAGCACTGGGTGATGACCGAGGCATGGTGGGCCCAGCGCGTCGCACCGCCGCCGTTCGCCCAGATGGCCCAGTGGCTCGGACCCGACGGCGCGGTCCGCCGAATCGTGACCGCGATGTTCGCGGCGCAGGGGTCGAAGGATCCGCGCCAACGCGACGCCTCGCAGGCACACCTGCTGGCCCGCCCGACCCTCGAGGGAGCCGACGGCCCGTCGCCCGACACGCGGACCACGATCGAGAGCCCGGCCGCGCACCCGATGCTGAGCAGTCCGGTCGACATCGGCGACACAGGCGATGCCGGGACCGAACCCCGTCCGGCGGCGCCACAGCCGGGCTCGCCGCTGCGCCCGGGCCCGTTGGCGTCGGTCCTCGAGCGGTTCGGCGTCCGCCTGTTCCTCCAGGCGGTCTCGGCCCTCGGGCTGCTCCTCTACGGCTTCCTCCGCTCGATCGAGAAGATCCTGCCCATCGGACCGCTGAAGGACGGCGCCCTGACCCGGCCGATCGACAACTTCCTCCTCGACTGGTTCGGCGACGTCTACGTGCTGCTGGGTGATCCGGCCCAGAGCGCGAGCGTCCGCGCCCGCCTCGTCGACGCGATCTGGGATCTCGAGGCGATCGACTGCCGGCCCATCACGATCGTGGCCCATTCGGGCGGGGCGATCGTCACCTACCTGACCCTCGCCGATCCGGTCACCGCGGATCTGCGGGTGGATCGCGTCGTGACCCACGGCGAGGCCGCCAACCTCGGCTGGCGGCTGACCGACGGTGGCGCGATCGCGCCGGGCCTCCGGCAGGCCGGGGTCGGCTCGGCGGACGTCTACGGGGACCTCTACCGGTCGATCACGAACCGGCGCCATCCGGTCCTCTGGACGGACATGTGGGCCTCGCAGGATCCCGCGCCGGTCGGCCTGATGAACTTCCCGGGTGTCGAGCTCCCGAGGGTCGAGAGCATCGGGGTCTGGAACCGGCTGTCGTTCAGCGAGGACCACGGGACTTACTGGGACAACGACGAGGAGTTCGTGATCCCGCTGATCCGGCGGCTCGTCGGCGCAACACCGGCCCGGCCGTCGAGCCGCTTCGGCTCGGACGAGGATCATGAGCGGCGCTCCGGGCGACGGCGTCAGCGCGTCGCCGTCCTCTCGTTCTGGACCCAGTTCTGCCGTTCCCTGCCGACGGTCGCGATCGTCCACGCCTTCGCGGTCGGCGCCGGTTCGGTGTTCGCGGCCGGCGGGCTCGCAACCACGATCTGGAACCTGATCCCGGGGCACGAGATCATCTCGACGCCGGTCGAGCAGGTGCGGACGTCGCTCCCGAATGGGTTTGCGCCGGGCAGCCTCGGGGACTTCGTGGCCCAGCTCGGCGTGTGGGTCATCGCGGCGGTCCTCGCCAGCTCCGCGATCTTCGCGCTCCGGGCGCCGCCCGAGCGTTCGGCGCTGTTTCGCGGGCCGTGGACGATCCTCGACATCGGCTATGCGGTCGTCCTTCGCGCGCTGGTCCTGTACCTGGTCGCGCTCGCCGCGTTCCGGTTCGTGAACGCTCCGATCGAGTGGCGACCGAGCGCGGCCCTGCTCGTCGTCGTGGTGCTCGCAGTCGCCGTCGGTGAGGTCGGCCTCGCCTGGTTGCTCGCCCGGCCGGCGGGCCCGACGCGGCAGCGGCTCCGGGCTGCCCGGACCCGCCTCCGGGCGACGATCGCCATTCCGCGAGCGACCGGCCGCGTCGCCACGAACCTCCGGTTCGCCCTGCCGACCGCGTTCATCGCCGGCGCCCTGGCCCTCTCGGTGCTGCTCGTCGCTGCGCCGTTCGTCGCCATGGCGGTGTTCCCGGACACGGCCAACATCGTCCTCGGGACCATCGTGATCTTCATCGCCTTCCAGCTGCTCCTCGCCGTCGGCAAGTGGCGCTGGATGGCGTGGGACGACCGCGAGCGGGTCGCGACGCAACGGGCCGGCTATGTCCCGAAGCCCAGCCTCGCGGTCGCGATCCAGATGACGATCCACATCCTCGCAGGGGTGCTGCTCTACTTCGGGATCATCCGCTCGGACGACACGGTGCTCGGTGCCCCGCTGATCGTGCTGTCGGTCCTGACGGCCGGCGCCGCGGTCCTGATCGGGATCGGGATCGACGTCGTCAGCACGACCCAGCGCCGGGCGGAGGGCCACGGCGAGCGCGTCGCGGAGCTGATCCGCCTGAAGTAGCGCCCGGCCGGTTTGGTGTACGGCGGCTCCGGCTCGACGGCGATCAGACCAGCACGGGCTCGCGGTACTCGCCGAAGACGCCGCGCAGGACGGCGCACTGCTCGCCGAGCGTCGCGTAAGCGGCGGCGCAGCGGAGAAAGTGCGGCATCAAGTTCGTCTCGGAGGAGCCCGGCCGGGACGCCGCGTCGCGGAGGCCGGCAAGAGCGCTCTCGACCGCGGACGCGTCGCGCTGCCGGCGCGTCATGTCGAGGCGTGCCAGCTGGGCCTCGAGCGAGCCCGGTGGCACCGTCAGGACCGGGATCGGCGTGGCCTCCGCGTCGTCGAGATAGGCGTTCACCCCGACGATCCGCCGCTCGCCCGCGTCGAGCTCGCGCTGGAAGCGATAGGCCGCGTCGGCGACCTCGAGCTGCGGATAGCCCTCCCCGACCGCGGCGACCATCCCGCCCCGCCGGTCGATCTCGTCGAGGTAGCGCCAGACCTCCCGCTCGGTCTCGTTCGTGAGCGCCTCGACGAACCAGCTGCCCCCGAGCGGGTCGATCGTGTTCGCGACGCCCGTCTCCTCGGCGAGGATCTGCTGCTGGCGCAGGGCGAGGAGGGCGGCCTCGGCGGTCGGGACGGCGAGCGCCTCGTCATAGGCGTCGGTGTGGAGGGACTGCGTGCCGCCGAGGATCGCGGCCAGGGCCTGCGTCGCCACGCGAGTCAGGTTGTTGAGCGGCTGCTGCGGCGTCAGCGAGACGCCCGCCGTCTGGGTGTGGAACCGCATCCACGTCGAGCGCTCGCTCTCCGCGCGGTAGCGCTCGGTCATCAGCTTGAACCAGATCCGGCGCGAGGCGCGGAACTTCGCGATCTCCTCGAAGAAGTCGCTGTGGCTGTTGAAGAAGAAGCTCAGCCGCGGGGCGAAGTCGTCGATCCGGAGCCCGCGCTCGAGGCAGGCCTCCACGTAGGCCATCCCGTCGGCGATCGTGAAGGCCAGCTCCTGGATCGCGGTCGAGCCGGCCTCCCGGATGTGGTAGCCGCTGATCGAGACGGTGTTCCAGCGCGGCAGCTCGCGCGTCCCGAACTCGATCGTGTCGGTCACGAGGCGCATCGACGGGGCGATCGGGAAGAGGAACTCCTTCTGGGCGACGAACTCCTTGAGGATGTCGTTCTGGGTCGTGCCCTCCAGCGAGGCCCGCGGGAAGCCCGCCTTCTCGGCCGCGACGATGTACATCGCCCAGATCGGCGCGGCCGGCGAGTTGATCGTCATCGACGTGCTGACGCGGTCGAGCGGCAGGCCGGCGAGGAGCACCTCCATGTCGGCGAGGCTGCTGACGGCGACGCCGCACGTCCCGAACTCGCCCTCGGCCTCCGGATCGTCCGTGTCGTAGCCGTAGAGGGTCGGCATGTCGTAGGCGATCGAGAGGCCGGTCTGACCGGCCGCGAGCAGGGACCGGAACCGGGCGTTCGTGTCCTCGGCGGCCCCGAAGCCGGCGAACATCCGCATCGTCCACAGCCGGCTCCGGTAGCCCGTCGGGTGGATCCCGCGGGTGAATGGCGGCTCCCCGGGCAGTCCGACGTCGCGAAGCGGGTCGAAGTCGTCCCAGCGACCGGGCTCGGGCCGGATCGGGTCCCCGTGGTGGTCGACGCGGGTCGGGCCGCCGCCTCCGGCCGCGCCGGCGCTGTTGTCGCGGCCGGGCTCGCCCGGCTGCCAGGACCAGGGCCCGTAGAGCCGGTCGACCTCCGTGTCGCTGATCGTCGAGAAGCGCGGCTTGCGCTCCGGCGCCCGCTCCCGGGCGGGACCGAGCCGGTCTGCCTCCCAGGCGCGCTTGCGCGCGGACCACGTCATGGTTCGTACGCTAGCACGCGGTCCGGCAAGGTCCGGCCGCGGCGCGCGCGGTCGAGCGACGCGAGTGCGGTCTGGCGACGAGGCGTGCGGCCGGGGTCAGGCCCGAGCGCGCTGGGGAGCCGCGGTCCGCGAGCGTCTCGGGTCGTTGACTTCGACCGGCGTCCCGGCGATGCGCCGACGGATCGAGCGCAGCAGGAAGTACAGGTCGGCGATCGTCATGAACCAGAGCAGCCGGCGCGGCAGGACCCGGAAGAGGAAGAAGCGGAGCACCCATCGAACCATGGCCGAAGCCTGTCAGCAGGCGCGGTGCGGGCAGGGTTCGCCGGGTGCGTCGCGCATGTCGTTCCCGTTGCGAACGCGTCGGCGCTACGAGGCGGCGCTCGGCGCGGCACTCGGCGCCGAGGTCACGAGCGGGACGTCCCCCGGGGCCGGCGAGCCGGAATCCGGCGCCGGCACGCCGTCCGCGGCGAGCCAGGCGTCGACGGCCTGCCGGACGACCTGCTCATGCGCCGCCTTCGTCTGGATCTCGCGGATGAAGTCGGCGACCAGGGCGACCTCGATCCGGCCGTTCCGCTCCCAGACGATCACCGATTGGTAGGACTCGTCGTTCAGGACGTCGATCTTCCGGCCCGTGATCCCGTCGGCCACCGGGTAGTCCGTGGTCTCGACCGTGTCCACGTTCTTCCCGTTCCGCGCGCCGGTCTCGTAGAACTCGCTGACCCATTCCGGCCGGAGCGCCGTCGAGCCGAAGCTCGTGAACGTCGCGAGCGACAGGCCGCTGTCGGTGCCGGTCTGCCAGGTCCCACCGGCGTAGCGCAGCTCGTCGATGCCGTGGCCCTTGAGCGTCGTCA
>DATBPR010000532.1:0-8849 GCA_036561285.1 Candidatus Limnocylindrales bacterium
CGCTCGACACGGTCCAGGCCTTCCTCGCCGAGAAGGAGCTCCTGCTCCTCCTCGACAACGCCGAGCACCTCGTGGATGCGGTCGCCGGGATCGCTGGACGGCTCCTCGCCGCCGCGCCGCGCCTCCGGATCCTGACGACGAGCCGCGAGGCCCTGGCCGTGCCCGGCGAGGCGGTCCTCCAGCTCCAGTCGCTGTCCTGTCCGGTGGCCGTGGCCCGGGTCGGCGACGAGGTCGCCCAGCCGCAGGACCTCGAGGCGGCGGGCCGGACCGAGGCGGTCCGGCTGTTCCTCGACCGGGCCACGTCCGTCGACCCGTCGTTCACGCTCGGCGAGGCAAATGTCGCCTCGATCTCCGAGATCTGCCGCCGGCTCGACGGGATCCCCCTCGCGATCGAGCTCGCCGCGGCCCGGGTCTCGGTGCTGTCGCCCGACGACATTGCGCAGCGCCTCGGCGACCGTTTCCGGCTGCTCGCCGGCGGCCGGCGCACCGCCGTCCCGCGCCAGCAGACGCTCCACGCGCTGATCGACTGGAGCTGGGACCTCCTCACGGACGATGACCGGCGCCTGCTCCGGCGGCTGTCGATCTTCGCCGGCGGCTGGACCGTCCGGGCGGCCGCGCGCGTCGTGGGCGACGAGGGCGCCGCGGTCGACGAGGTCGACCTGGCGGACCGGCTGACCCGGCTCGTGGACCGCAGCCTCGTGATCGTCGACCGCGGGCCGAGCACCCGGTTCCGGATGCTCGAGACGATCCGCCAGTACGCCCGCGAGAAGCTGATGGAGGCCGGCGAGGTCGAGGCGCTCGCGGACCGGCATTCCGCCGCCTACGCGGCCCTCGCCGCGGCCGCCGAGCCGGAGCTCCGCGGTCCGGGCATGACCGACTGGCTCGACCGGATGGACGCGGACGCCGAGAACCTCGGGGCGGCGCTCGAGTGGGCTCTCGAATCGCACCCGTGGGCAGCCGTCCGGATGGCGACCGCGATGCTCGCCTACTGGAGCGCCCGGGTCGCATCCGAGGAGAGCGACGCCCGGCTGCTTTCGGCGATCGACATCGCCCGTGGTCGGACCGTCGGCAACCTCGATGCCACCGCAGAGGACCAGGCGCTCGCCGCGCGCCTGCTCGGCGAGGCGGCCCGGATCTGGGCGATGGATGGCCGAGCGTCGATCGGGCTCGCCTGGGCCCGCGATGCCCTCCCGCTGGCGGCCGCGAGTGGCGACGCCGAGGCGCGGCTGGCGGCGATCGGCGGGATGACGGTCGCGACGGTGTTCACGGGCGGCAGCGACGTCCAGGACCTGTTCGCGGAGGGCATCGCCCTGTCCGAGGCGACCGAGAGCTGGTGGGTCCTGGGCATGTCCGCCGGGTTTGCCGGCGCGATGCTCTCGGGGACGAGCTTCATCGAGGACACGGCAGCCGGCGAGGCATTGACCGAGCGGGCCGAGGACGCGGCCCGCCGCGCCGGCAACCCGTACATCATCGGGATGGTCGCGATCGCCCACGGCAGGCTCCTCGGACGGACCGGCCGGACCGACGCGGCCGCGGAGCGGTTCGCCGTGGCCACCGCGAGGTTCGCGGAGGTCGGCGACGTCCGGCTCGGGCTGGCGGCGCGGAGCGACCTCGCTCATGCCTACCGGCGGGGCCGTCGGTTCGACGAGGCCGAGGCGATCTATCCGGAGACCATCAACGGCTGGGTCCATCTCGGCCATCGCGGTGCCGTCGCGAACCAGCTCGAGAACGTGGCGTATCTCGCCATCGAGCGCGACCGGCCCGAGCGCGCGGCGCGGCTGCTGGGCGCCGCGGAGGCGATGCGCGAGGCCGCCGACGCCGCCATGGCGTTCGACGAGGCGCCGGAGCTGGCGGAGTTCATCGCGCGGCTGCGGACCATGCTTCCGCCCGCGGAGTTCGAGGCGGCCTGGGGGGCGGGCCGGGCCCTGTCGTTCGCCGACGCGGTCGCGGAGGCGCGGGCCGCGTAGGTCGCGTTCGGGCCGGCCCCGCCCGCCGGCGGACCCCTGTGCGAAACTTCGGCCATGGTCGACGCCACCGCCACGGACGCCGCCGGATCCGCCGCCCTCGACCGCTACGAGGCGGTCATTGGCATCGAGGTCCACTGCCAGCTGAAGACGGCCTCGAAGATGTTCTGCGGCTGCTCGAACGCCTACGCCGACGCGCCGCCCAACAGCCACGTCTGTCCCGTCTGCCTCGGGCTGCCGGGCACCCTGCCGACGATCAACAAGCGCGCCGTCGAGCACGTTCTCGCGACCGGTGTCGCGATCGCCGCCGAGACGCCGCCGGCGACTCGCTGGGACCGCAAGAACTACTTCTACCCGGACCTGCCGAAGGGCTACCAGATCAGCCAGTACGACCTGCCGCTGGCCGCGAAGGGTCGCCTGTCGTTCGAGACGAGCGAGGGCCTCGTCACGATCCGGATCACGCGGGCCCATCTGGAAGAGGACACGGCGAAGCTCATCCACTCGACGGATCCGGCCGGCCGCCGGGTCAGCCTCGTCGACTTCAACCGGTCGGGCGCGCCGTTGATGGAGATCGTCACCGAGCCCGACGTGCGGACCGCCGAGCAGGCCCGCCGCTATGCCGAGGAGCTCCAGGCGCTGCTCCGCGCGATCGGTGCCAGCGACGCCGACATGGAGCGCGGCCAGATGCGCGTCGAGGCGAACGTCTCGCTGCGGCCACGCGGCACCGAGGCCTTCGGCACCCGGGTCGAGGTCAAGAACATGAACTCGTTCCGTTCCGTGGAGCGGGCGATCGCCTTCGAGATCGAGCGCCAGGCGGTCGCGCTCGACGCCGGCGAGGTCCTCACCCAGGACACCCGTGGCTGGGACGAGGACCGCGGCCGGACGTACGTGATGCGGTCGAAGGAGGACAGCCACGACTACCGCTACTTCCCGGAGCCGGACCTGCCGCCGCTCCGGGTCGACGCGGACTGGCTCGCCTCGATCCGCGAGGCGCTCCCGGAGCTCCCGGCCGACCGGCGCGCCCGCTACGAGAGCGACCTCGGGCTGTCGCCCTATGACGCCGCCGTCCTCGTCGGCGAGCCGAAGGCCAGCGAGCTGTTCGAGGCCGCCCGGGCGGCCGCGCCCACGCTCGACCCGAAGGCCGTCGCGAACTGGGTGACCGGCACCTGGCTCGGCCTGCTGCGGTCCGATCCCGAGGCCGCCGCCCGCGTCGATCCGGGCGAGCTCGCCGATCTCGTCGGCCGGGTCGCGAGCGGCGGGCTCTCCGGCACGAACGCCAAGGAGGTCTTCGCGGCCCACGCCGCCGACGGGTCGTCGGTCGCGTCGATCGTGGAGACGCGTGGGCTCCGCCAGATCTCCGACGCGTCGGCGCTCGCCGGCATCGTCGAGGAGGTCGTCGCGTCGAACCCGAAGGCGGTCGAGGACTACCGCGCCGGCAAGCCGGTCCTCGGGTTCTTCGTCGGCCAGGTGATGAAGGCGACCCGCGGCCAGGCCAATGCGACGCTCGTGCAGGCGGCGGTCCGCGAGCGGCTCGAACGCGGCGCCGGAGCCGCCGACGGCGACGGGTCCGGCGCCTGATGGGGATCGTCAACGCGGTCCTCTGGATCGCGGGCGTCGTCCTGATCGCCGTGGGCTACAGCCGAGCCCGCGGTCCGTGGACGCGCTACCAGGCGCTCAAGGAGCAGGACGCCAACGCGGAGCGCTACGCGGCGTGGCGGGGCGGCGTCCACGACGAGGGGACGACCGGCGCGTCCGTGGCGATGGAGATCCTCCAGCGGCAGGCTCGGGTCGGCGCCGGGATCGCGATCGCGGGGGTCGTGCTGGTGTTCCTCGGCTTCTTCCTGAAGTAGCGGCTGCTCCCGGTCCGGGTCGTCGGGGCGTCGTCTGGTTCGTCAGACGTGCGAGTTCGACGTGCCCTGGTCCCCGAGGGTCGCCCCGTGCGTCGGACGCACCAAGGCTGCCGATTGCGGGCTGTTTCCGGCCGGAACCGGCCGAAGGACCTCCGATCCGTCGCCACTCGCACGTTGAACGTACCAATGAGGGAAGGGCCGGCGCGGGAACGGGCGATGGAGGCGGGACGCGGCGCGAGGCGGGACCTCGCACTGAGACGCGGGCCGTCAACGGCCGCGGATCCGCCGGTGCTCGATGGCCGTGCAGCGGTCCATCACGACCGCCAGGCCACCGTCGTGGGCGATCTGCGCCGCCTCCCAGCTGACCACGCCGAGCTGGAGCCACAGGCAGCGGGCCCCGATCTCGACCGCCTCGTGGGCGTGCGGCGGACAGAGCTCGGACCGGCGGAACACGTCGACGATGTCGAACGGACCGGTCGCGTCGGCGGCCTCGCGGAGCGTCCGGAACGCGGGAATGCCCAGGACATCCCGCGCGGCCGGATTGACCGGCACGCAGTCGTATCCCTGATGGACGAGGTAGCGGAGCACGCCGAACGACGGCCGGGCTGGGTTCGCCGAAGCGCCGACGATCGCGATCCGTCGCGACGAGCGGAGCAGCTCGCCGGCCGCGTCGCCGTCGAGGACCGGCACGGGCCCGCGATCCTCCTCGAGGTCGAGGTAGGCGATCGCCCGAGCGCGCTCGGCGGCGCGGCGCGCGGCGTGTTCGGCGGCGTCGTTGGTCACGATCGGACCCTCACGCGCGGACCCGGATCGACTCGAGCCCGCGGAGGATGAAGCGCGGCTTCCAGCGCGGCACCTCGACGAGCTCAAGATCGGGCAGCGTCTCGACCATCCGCCGGAAGAGGATGTCGAACTCGACCTTCGCGAGGGGCGCGCCGAGGCAGTAATGGATGCCGGCGCCGAACGAGAGGTACGGGTTCGGCGCCCGGTCGAGGACGATCTCGTCGGCGCGTTCGAAGGCCGCCGGATCGCGATTGGCGGAGGCGAACTGGAGGGCCAGCTCCTGGCCGCGCGGGATCGGGACCCCGGCGACCGCGATGTCCTCGAGCACCCAGCGCTCGAACATCGGCGCCGGCGTGTCGAAGCGGAGCAGCTCCTCGATCGCAATCGGCACGAGCGACGGGTCCGCGCGGAGCGCGGCGAGGGCAGCCGGCTGACGGAAGAGCGCGTACCAGGAGTTCGCCGCGCCGTTCACCGACGCCTCGTGCCCGGCGTTGAGCAGGAGCACGGCCGTCCCGATCAGCTCGCCCTCGGTGAGCCGATCCCCGCCGGCCTCGACGACCGCGGCGAGCTCGCTGAGCAGGTCCTCGCCGGGGCTCGCCCGCCGGGCCCGGACGAGATCCCGCAGGTACGCCTCGAACGCGGCGCTCGCATCGGTCGCCCGGCGCTGCATCTCGGGCGACGGGTTCAGCTCGAACATCAGGGTCATGTCGGCCGACCACGGGCGAAGCAGGTGGCGGTCCGCCTCGGGGATCCCGAGGAGCTCGGCGATGACGGTGACCGGCACGAGCTCCATCAGGTCGGCGATCAGGTCGAACTCGCCGAGATCCCGGGCGTGCGCGACCACGCCGTCGACGATCGTCTCGATCTGCGGCCGCAGGCCCTCGACGGTGCGCGGCGTGAAGGCCTTCGTCACGAGGCGGCGCAGCCGGGTGTGATCCGGCGGCTCCATGTCGATCAGCTGGAGGTCGAGCAGGTCCCAGAACGGCGCCTGGTCCGGCGGCGGCGGGGTGCGGCCCCATTCCTCGTGGGTCGCGACGTGGCGGTACGAGCGGCCGAGCCGCCGGTCGCGAAGGAGGGCGTTGACGTCGGCGTGACGCGACACGAGCCACTGGTTCGTCCGCTCGTCGAAGAGGACCGGCGCCCGTTCCCGGAGCCGCGCCAGGGCGGGGTAGGGGTCGGCGACGAACGCGGCATCCCACGGGTCATAGCCGAGATCGGCGGCGGACGGGACGAGCGTCGACATCGGGCCGATCCTACGAGGTCCGGCGGCATCCCGCCGCGCTCACGGATACGCGGCGATGGCCTCGACCAGGAGGTCGATGAACGCCGGCCGATCCAGCCGGACGAGGACCTCGGCGTTCGGCGCCTGCCCGCTGACTCCGCGCTCGTCGCCGATCGTCCGGCCGCGCGCCAGCCCGTCGCCCAGCTCGACGTCCACTCGCATCGTCCGCCGCTCGATCAGCCACGGCGCGACGAGGACGGCGACGGCCACCGCGTCGTGGATCGGCGGCCCGGCCCAGCCGTAGCGTTCCCGGTGGAATGCGCCGAAGAACCGCATCAGGTCGGCGACCACCCGCCCCGTCCGCGTCCCGAGCGCCTCGAGCCGGGCGACGTCGTCGGGCAGCACGAGCGCCTGGTGGGTGACGTCGAGGCCGGCCATCAGGATCGGCAGCCCGGACCCGAAGACGATCGACGCCGCCTCCGGGTCCTGCCACACGTTGAACTCGGCCGAGGCGGTCGTATTGCCGGCCCCGAGCGAGCCGCCCATCAGCGAGATCGCCCCGATCCGGTCGACGAGGCCCGGAAAGGCCCGCAGGAGAAGGGCGACATTCGTCAGCGGCCCGGTCGGCACGAGGGTCACGGGTCGCTCGGCCGCGCGCAGCACCGAGGCCATCAGCTCGACGGCCGTGGCCTCGATGGGTGCGGCGGCCGGCTCCGGCAGGTCGGCGCCGTCGAGCCCGGACGCGCCGTGGACCTGGACCGGGATCCACGGCTCGCGGACGAGCGGGAGGACGGCCCCGCGGGCGACGGGGACGTCGGTCCGGCCGGCCAGCGTCAGGACCCGCAGCGCGTTTCGCGTCGTGTGGTCGATGCCGGCGTTGCCCGCCACGGTCGTGATCCCGAGGACCTCGAGCCCGGGCGATGCCAGCCCGAGCAGGATCGCGAGCGCGTCGTCGTGCCCCGGGTCGCAGTCGAGGAGGATCTGCCGCCGGCCGCCCGCGGGCGGAGCGCCCGGTAGCGCGTCCAGGAGCGCCTGCCGATCCGTGCCGGACCCCGTGGCTGCCATGTCCATCGCCTCGGTCCGCGTCAGGCCGTCGCCTCGCGCTCGTACGGCTTGCCGTCGGCCGCCGGCGGCGTGCTCCGCCCGATCAGACCGGCGAGGATGACGATCGTCACGACGTAGGGCAGGGCGGTGAAGACCTGGGCGGGCAGCGCTTTGACGAGCTCGCCGAGGTCGCCGGACGGCGGGACGAACGTGATCGTCTGGCCGAGGGTCAGGAACAGCGAGAAGAGGAGGGCGGCCCCGAACGCGCCCAGTGGCGTCCACCGGCCGACGATCATCGCCGCGAGGGCGATGAACCCGCGTCCGGCTGTGCCGCCGGCCTGGAAGGAGTTGGACAGCTCCATCGAGAGGAAGGCCCCGCCCATCCCGGCGAACGCGCCGCCGATGAGGACGTTCCGGTAGCGGAGCCGGATCACGTCGATCCCGACCGTCTCGGCGGCCTTCGGATGCTCGCCGACGGCCCGCGTCCGGAGGCCCCAGCGCGATCGGAAGAGGTAGAGCTGGAGGAAGAAGGCGCAGAACAGCAGGCTGATGGTGATCGGCCCCTGGTTGAGGACCGTCGTGAAGATCCATCCGACGACCGGCAGGCTCGTCAGCTCCTTGGGCGGGGTGATCTTCGCGAACTGCCCGGCGCTCGTGGGGGAGGCGGCCGCGATCACGTTGTTCAGGTAGCCGGTGATCCCGAACGCGGCGATGTTGATGATCGTGCCGCTGATGATCTGGTCGATCCGGAGGCTGATCGAGAGCCAGGCGTGGAGGAGCGAGATCGCGACCGCCGAGAAGACCGCCGCGACGAGCCCGATCAGGAGCGCCGGCGTGATCCCGAGGAAGCCCGGCGGGAACGGGCCGAGAAGGTTGTTCGCCGCGATCCCGATCACCCAGCCGGTGAAGGCCGCGGTGAGCATCGTCCCCTCGATCCCGATGTTGACCACGCCGGACCGCTCGCAGACGACGCCGCACAGGGCGCCGAAGGCGATCGGCGTGGCGGCCCGGAGGACGATGGGGGCGCTCGTCGGGAGGACGGCGATCAGGTAGCCGGCGATCTCGAAGAAGAACCCGAGGATCGGGATCGAGTAGAGGAACTGGTCCATCAGGACGACACCGACTCGCTGCCGTACGACCGGGTGATCTGCTGGGCCTCGGCCCCGAACTCGCGCGAGCCGCGACCGGCGATCGCCCGGGCCAGGACGGGCAGCGCGACCAGGACGATCAGGATCACCGCCTGGAGGACGTCCACCAGCTCGCGCGGCGTCCGCGCCTCGATCTGCATCTGACCGGCCCCGGCTCGCATGGCCCCGAAGAGGATCGCGGCCGGGATGATGGCGATCGGGTTGGAGCGGGCGAGGAGGGCGACGGCGATCGAATCGAACCCGACCGACGTCGCGAAGCTGGTCGTGGTCAGGTGGGTGACGCCGAGGAGCTCGTTCGCGCCGGCCATGCCGGCGAGACCCGCCGACATCGTCATCGTCAGGATGATCAGTCGTCGCGGCCGCATGCCGGCGTAGCGCGCGGCATCGGGATTCACGCCGGCGGTCCGGATCTCGAAGCCGAGCGTCGTCCGGAAGAGCAGCCACCAGACGACGGCGACCATGGCGAGGGCGATGAAGATCCCGATATGGCCGGTGCTGCCGAGCACGATCGGGAGGGCCGCGTTGCCGACCTCGTAGGTGATGGGCGCCTGCGCCTGGGGGACGCGGAGCGGGCCGGACACCGCCGCCGCGAGGACGCTGAACGCGACGTAGTTGAGCATGATCGTCGTGACGACCTCGTGGGCGCCCGACACGGCCTTCAGCCAGCCGGCGATGAACCCCCACGCGGCCCCTGACAGGGTGCCGGCGAGGAACGCGAGTGGGGCTGCCAGCCAGGTGGGCTGGTCGGCGAGGGCGACGCCGACCGCGACGGCGCCGAGGACGCCCATGACCAGCTGGCCCTGGACGCCGATGTTGAACAGGCCGGCCTTGAAGCCGA